>NZ_JBBNAD010000003.1 GCF_037996765.1 Bdellovibrio sp. GT3
ACAAGCAATTTACTGAATCGCTCCTGTACTCAGTCAAATTGAAGGAAATTGGCCCAATCAAAGTTGGCGATAGAGTTGTTATTGAGGGACGTGCTTATGAATTTGAGGGAAGAAGAGGCTTCAGCAATGCAAAGGTAACGAGGCTCGCATGATTTATCTAAAAACAGTAATTGAGATGAATTGGGACAAATTTATCGCATGGGGACGGCAAGATCCGTCCCGTGCCTCCGTGTACGTCGCTATTTTTATAACTTTTCTGATCGCTGTGATTTCGTATTTGCGAAACAATTTAGCGAATAGAAATGTCTATACGCTTGAAACATTGAAAAGAAATGGTTTCGCAAATGATCATACCGAAATTAGAAGATCGTGGAGCAATGGTGCTTATATTTTTAAACCAAACAAAACGAGCATGAGCTTCTCAGATAATCTTGCGTTGCTTTCCGAGCTATTTAATGACGACAAGTTTGTTGGTGTTAGATTTGAAAAAAAATCTATAATCTTTGAAAAAGCAAACTTCAGTGGAAAAGGAATATTCAAATTCAAAAGAACGAGTTTTTTATTCTCGGACCAGAATGGAAAGCAGTTTGAGCCTGAAGATCATACTTTGATTTTGATGGTTCGCTCAGGTGGAGGCAAAACATCCTTCCTTAGAGCCTACATTCTGGCATTCTTGGAAAAACATAGAAATGGTGAGGTAGTCATTTCTGATCCTCATGGATCATTTGCATCATTGTCTGAAGTGGCGGGCATTAACATTTTTGATTCTGGTACTATGGAAGGAAAAAAGAGGCTTCTCGAAAAAATCAAAGAAGGAAGAGAATACCAGCGTTCGATTAATCTAGGCCATTACGAAACTCTTGGGGAGGCATGGCGTGCTGACGATGTGAATCTTAAAGGAAAGAAGCCATGGCTCTTCGTTGTTGATGAGATGCTTGAGTCATTTTCAACTGCCTCCTCAAAAGATGAGGCCTATCAGTTAAACCAAGATCTAATTAAGAATCTCCAACATCTGGTAACCTCCGCACGAAAGTATCAGCAGTATATCTTGGTTGCGACGCAAGCAAATTTAGTGAGTCAGCTTCAGATTCATCAAAATTTGTTTCATGCAGCGGTTTTTGGCCACATGAACGAAGACACCACTTCATTAAAAGGTCTTCCATTGAATCTACCAGTGTTAAAACGACTGGGTGTCTTCTATTATACAAGCAAATTTGTCGGCGCACGTTTTATAAAAGTACGATTTGTTTCAAAAAACGAATTGAATGAAAAGGCCAGGCAGGTGAAAAGTGATAAGACTAGTTGATCTTCCAGCGATCGATACGCTTGAGCTGCGAATTCCTTTTGAAAAACCATTTTTTTCATACGACTGGGAAAGGAAAAATAAGCATGAACTCATCCTTGAAGAAGTATTTACACTTTTTAAGCTATCTGAAGCCAACTGTTTGGGGCGTTACAGGCAGATTTATGTTCGCGGTGGCGTGAATGTCGAAATAAATCACAATTCTATAAAAATTCTTTTAAAGGGGGAGTTCTTCTTGAAGGTTACAGCTTGGGTCGCAATAAGAATGCTTCTTAATAGTGTCGCAAAGCTAAATCTTCATTTTTATCTGACAAGACTGGATATCTGTCGTCATTATCTTGCTGGAAAATGCTCAGCTCCTTTGGATGATTTAAAAAAAGATTATTGGATTCTGAAGACTGGTAACTCTTTTTACCAGCCAGAGCTATATGTTAGAGGAATATCGAAATCTCTTGGGGCTTACTTTAAATCTACTAATTTGGTTATTAGCTGTTACTCCAAATCCCACCAAGTCTCTGAACTTAAGAGAAAGTTAGATCAGACACGAATGAAAGAAGAAAAGAGAGCTAGGTTTAAGAAGCAGATAGCTCAATTTAACGACAAGTTTAAGAGTATAGATGAGGAAATTTACCGAATTGAGTGGAGACTTCTTTCTAAGGCTAAGCTGAGCTTCGCAAATGATTTAATCCAAGCGCATCAGAATGAACTACAGTTTTGCGGTGCTATTCTTCGGACGATCCAAACTTCACATCCAATGAGGGATCAATCTAAGACCCTGAGTAAAAAATATCATCGAATGTTTAAGGAATAATTCAAATGGGAAAACCCCTATTTATCTTTTTCAAGATGAAAGGGGTATTTATGAAAGAGAAAGCCGATGATTTAAAAACGACTATTGTTGATCATTTGATCACAAAGTTTTCAGAAACAATTCTTGTTGAAGAACGTAAGACATTTTTAACTCCACTCCCTGAGAGGATTGCAACTTTGCCGTCGATCCCTGTCGAAAGATTGAGGGAGGAACAGTATCAAATATTCGTGCTATTTGCCGCATGGATATTATCGCAGTCTTCCATACATCCCGACCCAAACAGTGAGTCTTGAAAGAAGTGAGGTCTATTTTGATGCCCTCAAATGGTGCATTTTAAACCAAACATTATAACGCGAAGCAGCTTTTTTAGAAAAAAATATTGAACTTTTGGTTAGAAAAACGGAATCATAATCCGTAGGTCGGCGGTTCAAGTCCGCCTCTCACTACCAAATTTTGTTCATCGGATGCGTTCTGATGGAAGTTTCTCCGGAAATGAGCCTCTGAGAGAAATATCAAACCTGCAGAAATGCGGGTTTTTTTATGCCCATAAAAAAAGCCACTCTTTCGAATGGCTTTTTTTGCGAAATCGCTATTTGTCGCGTCAGTGGAATTACTCAGCGCAAACTGTTTCTTCTAAATTAAGATTTTTAAGAACGATAACAGCATCTGATTCACCGCAAGTGTTGTCGGAAGCAATAGCACCACGTAGAGATTTTGAATTCGCATAAAGACCATTAACCGCGGCAGACAACTCGACCATTCCACCGTCGCATTCAACGATAAAATTTCCCTCGCCAAAGTCAGGAAAGTGAATTGCGATAGTGTTGTATTCCATAGTTGCGGATTTAGCTTTCAAGTTAAATCTTGGTGGAATGAACTCCCCATTTTCATCCAATGATGGAGCTTCTATAGAAGCTTCAATTTTCCATGCATTCTCTGATTTGTTAGTTGTAAGAGATTTAATTGTTGCTTCGCCGCTTTTAGCTCTGAAACACATTTTGTCTTGAGCGAAAGATGTTTGCGCGGACAAAGAAATTGCTACTACTGCGAATCCCAATAACATTGACGTTTTCATACTTTTCTCCTTGCGGGCAAGGCCGCTTTGTTTTTAAGTTGTGGCAAATATATCCGCCCACAGTGCGATGCGCCAAAAATTCTTCAGACCATGTCGAAATAACGTTGTAAGTATCGGTTTTTAGACAATAATTTATATATATGAGAATCCCTAAAGATGACCTGACTTACACCGTTTTTAGTGAAATTTATCTGCGCATGGATGACCCGAAAGGCAAGCGCAAAGCCTTTTTGATTTTGGAAAGCGCCTTGAAGCTTTACGCAAAAAAAGGTTGGGATCAGGTAACAATGCAGATGATCGCGCGTGATACCGATCTTTCAAGAACTGCTTTACTTCACTATTTCAAAGATCCAGCAGAGCTGCGCATTTTTGCGATCAAATATGTGCGCCTTCTTTTTCAACGTTTCGCTATCGACGCGATGTCGAGTGCCAAAACACCTGATAAAATGCTCGAAGCCTATGTTCGTTCGTGTTTTAAGTGGGTGGATTCTTCGCGTTTGCATGCGCAAGTTTGGCTTTCGTTTGTCACCACCTGTGTGAATACCAAACAGAATCGCGCCCTCAATACAGTCGCCGTAGAGGCGGGGAATGATCGTATCGCGGCATTGCTATCGTCGGGAAAAGCTGCGGGCTTTTTTACGTGCGAAAACCCACAATTGGCTGCAACGACTATCCAGGCCCTCATAGCCGGGGGGATGCTTTGCTATGGAACTGAGGACTCTAATGATGAAGGCAAGGGGTTGATCGAAGGCCTCGTCTCCCAGGCCTTTTTTGCAGCTGGAGCGAAGCCTCGCTCTTAAGCCGTCCCAGCACATGCTTTGCAATCTCAAAAGGGCAGAGTCTGCGATAGACTCAAGTGAGGTTAGAGCCATGGCCAGAGCATCATACTGTCGATATATTAGACACGTGGTAAGCGTCCTTACGCTGGTTCTTGCCTGTGCGGCGGACGCCAGTCCTGTTACCTGTGAGAGTGTCTTTGCCTCCTCGATTACTCGACCTGCCAATACCAAGTATCAGCTTCTGTGGAGGAATGCCAGAACGCGTGATTTGCAGCCCCAGGAGATACCGGATGTCCCTGCTTTGACGAGTGAATTGCAACAGCTTCAGCGGTCCATTTTTTCCAAGAAATCAAATTCCAAAGCGAGACTTTTTTTTACAGATCAAACATCCGCGCAGGCCAACATCGAAAGAATTCCCATTTCGAATTACGTAGGCCGCTCCAATGGTTCGGATATTTTTAGCACGACTTACTACGAAAAAACCACGTATCGACGTGGACCTCTTTTTATCGAAAAACACGAAATCAAGGTACATGAGGGTCTTCCGCGGGAAGTTTTGAAAGAGCTCGAAAAATTGTCTGAAGAATACGGCTGGGACAAAGGCGATCTTGGTAGACGCATCTTCAATGATATTTCAAAGACCGGTTCTGTTGGTGAAATGAATTCTAATGAATTGTGGATCGCAATGGATCGGGCCAATATCGCCGGAAAGCAACGTCTTGATGATAGCCTGGGAGACGTTCTTAAGTTTTCTCTAGGTCAATACGAGCGCAGAAATTGGACTCCTGATTTCATCGAGCAGCTAGTCGCTAAAGCGTTTTCTGCTCTTACAAAAACTGACTATGTTGTCGTTAGGGAAGCCAACGAAAATAATACTCCCGGGAAAATTGTTGGGAGTATCGGTTATACTCGCTCAACATATGCTCAGTATCGGTATTTCAATAAAGAAACCAATCGCTGGGAAGAACGTCTGAGTGATCTGGATATCCGCTTCCTGCCGTCGAAATCGTCACCTTTCAGCACCAAGGATTTAGCTTATACAACCAATTTAGAAGTTCTTCCCATGGAGGAATTCTTTGGTCCCCATTACGAGCTTCCGCGCCCTGGTTTGGTAGACTACGTTCATGACGGAAGATCCGCGATTCCTCCAATGGTGGACGATGCTCTAAGAAATTACATGCATGCTGATACAACGAAGCCTTTTGCTATTTATACCGGACAGATTTTTGAGCCAGTGAAATTCGCGATTTCCAAAGGTTCTGGACAACGCCGTGTCGGCTATTCAGCGATATTGTTGGAGCTCTTTAGCAGTGTTTTCAGCTCGGATCGCCCTGCGCAGTTTAATGCTCAGGCACAACGCCTTTACACCTATAATACAGCGGAAGGCGTTGTTATGTACAAGGGTATGGGCTTTAAAGATATGGGCCCCGAGTGGTCGCACGTCGATGCGGAGGGTGTTCAATGGTTTGGTTTGGAGTTGACCCCGCAAAAACTGATCGAAACAATCACCAACCCAGCCTTCATGAAAGGACGGGTAGCCGAAGATTTCGCCAAAGAGTTTGAAGCATCCATCGCCCGAACCTTGGAATCACAAAATCTTACTAGCCCCCGGTGAGCCCCAATGACTTCATCGTGGCTGTTCAGGTCGATTTTTAGCAATTAAATTTCCAACGAGGATTCATGTGAGCGAAAAGACTTTTAATAAAACATCCCTGATCCTTGTGCTTGGTGCCCTTACGGCGTTGGGACCATTCTCGATTGACATGTACTTACCAGCTTTTCCTAAGATGGCAGAAGGCTTGGGCACGACAGTTTCACAAGTGGCCATGTCACTTTCCAGTTATTTTGTCGGCTTAGCTGCTGGACAATTATTTTACGGACCGTTCTTAGATCGTTTCGGCAGAAAAATTCCACTCTATATGGGACTTCTTATTTACATTTTAGCATCCATCGGATGTGCTTTTTCAAAGTCCGTCGAAGCATTAATATTTTTTCGTTTTATCCAAGCGATTGGTGGCTGTGCCGCCGGCGTAACTGCAATGGCAATGGTCCGGGACTATTTTTCTTCTCAAGAAAGCGCCAGGGTCTTATCGCTTCTGATTTTAATTTTAGGTTTATCACCACTCTTAGCGCCGACAGTGGGTGGTCTTTTAGCCACTTACCTGGGTTGGCAGTCTTTGTTTTGGGTGCTTGCGGCCCTGGGTGGTTTTGTATTGTGTTTATCAGTGTTCTTTCTTCCATCAGTTTATGTCCCAAACAAACAGCAATCCTTGCACCCGCTGATGATCGTAAAAAATTATTGGGCAATTCTTAAAAATCCACGTTTTTATACTTACGCTTTGGCCGGAGCCATCGGGTTTTCTGGAATGTTTGCATATCTAGCGGCTTCACCGACGATCTTTATGGAAATATTCAAAGTCAGCGAACAGACTTACGGATTTATTTTTGCGTTGCTGGCGTCAGGGCTAATCGGTGCTTCGCAAGTCAACGTGATTCTTTTAAAGCGTTTTACTAACAGCAAGATCTTACTTGGTGGACTTATCGGAATGGTCAGCATGGGAGCCGCATTTTTTTTAGGAACCTTCTATGGTGCCTTCGGCTTAATAGGGACGTTGGTGGTTTTATTCCTATATCTATCCTGCGTGGGGTTCTCCAATCCAAACGCTGCCTCGTTAGCCCTAGCCCCGTTTGCTAAGAATGCCGGAAGTGCTGCAGCAATGATTGGCTTTTTACAAATGGCTTCAGGTGCGATTGCATCTGTATTGATCGGTGTACTCAAGGCGCAACAAATTTTACCAATTGCGGCCGTGTTCTTAGCAACTTCGTCAGTTGCGTTGTGTGTGCTTTTGTTGGGTCGCCGATCATAGCAACCATCGGGTGCAGAAATTCAACGCCGCAGGGGTTCCACATAAAGAGTAATAAAGAATCTGATCTTCAAATAGCATTTGAAGTCATTTCAAATTTCATCAATTTAATTAATAAAAAGCCCGTCAGATGCCTTAAAAAGTCCTGTCTATACAAAATTATAAAAGGAGTTCATGTGCGTCTTATTTTGTTGGCATTCATGCTGGGATTTTCGATTCAATCAAATGCAGGGTCCATGGCCCTTAAGATCCAATCGGTCGAAGGGTGCCGTCTGGATTTAAAAGGAATTTGGATGTCCACTGATTATGAGTGGTCTTGGGGCGGCGATTGTCCCAACGGTTTGGCGCAAGGAATGAATTGGTTAAGCAGGGTTTCACCCTCAGGAGCGAAAACCAAAGCCTTCGTCGTCCAGATGGTTAACGGCAAAATCGTGGATAAAAGTCTCTATGCACAGTCAACCCATGGATGGCTGATGATGGTGGGCACGCTCGAGCCGGTAGAATGCTTGCAAGGTGATTCACGTTCAGTTGAATGTGACAAAATCAGAAAATTCATTATCGCAAATCCTCCGTTTTCAATGGTTCGTACTCAAGAGGGCTGTCAGCTCTTGAATCCAGAAGTCGTTCCGACGCGGGCTCATCGTTGGAGTGGGCAATGTGTGGATGGTTTGGCACAGGGTTATGGTTATCTAAAAATGACCTACAAGTCAGATCAAAATGCTTCACTGGGCGAGCAATCGATTCTAATGCGATTTCATCAGGGTAAGCCTCTGAACGGAAGCTTTGCACTCGTGGATATTAAATATCCGGATGGTAAGAGGCAGTCTTTCAATAAATACTTTGATTGGCCCATGTATCGGATTAATGACGAAAAAGTCAGTCCTTGTTCGAGTTTCAAGGCATGCCAGGAAGTGATGGCTGCTAAGAGTGCGGGTGGAAAAGATCCAAAGAATTTGATTCCAGCTTCAGAAATGAGACCACCAGGTATTTCAAATAAGGCACCCGGAAAAAATCAGGGCGAGTCTGCTGGCGGCATGTATGGGAAGGGTAAATACAAAGCACCAGTGGTTGCTTGTGAAAATAGCGCCCTCGATCCTGTCCATGATGCGTTTGTGAAGCGCGAAGGACTGAATAAACCGGCTGCGGGAATATGCGATGGGGCAAGAAAAGCCGCAAAGCTCTATGAGTTCTATTTGAACCTTATGGAGGGCAGCTGCTTGAAAAGATATCCACAAGAAGTTGAACGAGCTCGTGAGGATCTGAAGTCGGCGCAAAGAATGGTTACGGAATCTTGTCCAAGTTCTGATTACTAAGCTGGTTCTGTTTCCAACAAAGGAAGGGGCTCGTGAATTGAGCCCCAGTTTTCAAAGCTATTGGTATTTAAATTTAAGAGTGAGAAGTAAAAAGTTAATCGCGATATTTAATGAGTTCGTGATCGTAATTGCCAGATCATCTTTAGCAATTCCATAAATAATCCAAAGAGCAGTTCCAATACTGAGGATGATGTACGTCTTGTATGAGACGTCCTTTCCAGATTTAGTTTTGTAAATCTTTATAACCTGAGGCAAGCCGCAGAGGCTTGTGCAAACTCCGGCTACTAATCCCAGCGCTGTAATGCTTTCCATATCTAATGGTTGCTAGGTCTGTGCATTTCATCAAGCGTTCAGTATTAATTATGACCATTCACCATAAATAGTTAAATGACATCTGTCTTAGGACATTAATACGGCAAAGCAGTTGTAACGGTCAGGAATTCATCCACCATTCACTTAATAGGGAAAGGATGTGTATATGGCCAATATTGATTCATATGAGCATCGTCATCTAGTGTGTTGGCGCTCAGCTCTTGCTGGTGTGGTAATCGGTATCGTTACTATTATTGGATTGTTAGCACTGTCTGTCGCGTTCGGTGGAATTGGTCTGGAGGATGGATCAACAGCCAAAAATGCGGGCGTTTTTGCTGGAGTAAGCATCGTAGTTGCAATGATAGTCGGAAATTTTGCTGGCAGCTACTATTCAGTCCGAATTGCTCGTCGCAAAGTTGATGTGGTTGGTGTGATGCAGGGGCTTTTGGTGGGTGGCATTTGCACGCTTTTAGTTGTGTGTCACGCGATGGCTTCTGTTGCGGCCTTAGGTAAAGTCACTGGCGCAGCTTTAGGCGCCACGGCCGCGGCGGCAGGTGGTATCGCTTCCACTCAAGCTCCCTTAATCCAGGAATTTATTCAAGACAGCCTGGGCAGTAGAAAGCTCGCTTCCGATCCAGAGATGGTTGTAAAAGGACTTTCCTCCCGGTTAATTCGTGGAGATCAGGAAAGTGCAAAAAATTATTTGGCGGCACAAGCGGGGATATCTCCGGAAGAGGCTGATAAAACCATCGTAGTGGTAAAAGAGAAGGTTGATCAGACGTTAGAGGAAGCGAGAAAAGCCGCCGCCACAGCTCTTAAAGCAGTTGGTTGGAGTAGTTTTGTGGCCATCGTCCTTGCGATGATCGCTTCAGTATTGGGCGGTATGATTGGGGCTTTATGTAATGATCGTCGCATGATCGACGTGGTGAAATGAGGAGGTTTCTAATGAAGACGTATAATCCGATTGAAAACTCTAAAGGCGCCATTGGCTGGATTCTACTCTGGGCGCTCGGAATTCCTATTCCTATTCTGATTCTCTTGTTTTTAATTCGTGGTGGAACATAAGAGTTCTCGTTCTAAAATATAAAACTTAATTCTAGTCCTGAAGTGCCTACGAAAGTAGGCATTTCTATTTCCTGATGGTGATTCCACTGTCGAGAGTCATCACATTCTCGATAGGGGATCGGTAGATATAAAGGTACTTTGAGGTACCCAATAAAGGGTTATCAAAAGGAGTTTTTATGCCGAATCAAAATCCACAGTCTAGACCAGATGAGAATCGCAATTCCTCTAATCAAGGTCGTACGGGACAAGATCAGGAGAGAAGAAATTCCTCTCAAGTAAATCCTCAATCTGATCGTGAGAACGACGAGCAAAGACGTTCTGATAAGTCCCGTCTTACGGAGGAAAGAAAAGCTTCAAATTTAAATGAAATTGATGACCAACCGGATGATATGGATTTTGATGAAAAGAATGAGCAAAGAGACGATAAGCGTGGCATGAATAAAGATCGTCATTGATTTGTTTCAGGCTATTGCTGGCAAGGTCTTGATCTCGCCAGCAAACTTTAGCACGAGTGGTTTTGCACAAGTCACGGACGGCACGGCCATGATGGTGCAAAGACTGACAGCAAGAAGTTTTGCGGAAAAACTAGAAAGATTTAAGCCAAGGTTGTTCAAATTCAATTCCATTTCCGATGATCTCTAGTAGGAATTAGAACAAATATACTGCGGGCAATTTGGGCTGACAAAGAGATTTAAATGTTCCACGAACTGTAAAGCGGCAAACATGACTGACGGGAGTTAGTGCTGAAAGTCCGTGAGGAGTGGCTATTTGGGTGGTGCGTCAATGGCTTTCGCGGGGTTTTTTTATGTTCAAAAACCCCGTCGGATGGTAACGGTTTGTCTATGAAAAACTTTAAAACTGAAGCTGCTGAACTTATCAAAAAACACATCAAAGAACTTCAAGCAACAGCTGATGAGCTGGGTGGCGTATTCATCACAGGCATCGACGGCAAAGTAGCTGTGATCGGTGTTGAGAACTCTAAAAAGAAAATCATCTTCCAAACAAGTTTCGTCAGCGACGATGTTAATAAGAATCTTGATGCTCAGGTAGAGTTGCAAGATCTGCTGGAAGAAGATGGCATCGAAGCCATTTCAGAATTCGATTTTAATCTGGCTCTTGAGTCTCACTAATTTCAAAATATAAAGCGGCAGCCAAGCTATAGGCGAGGCTGCACTGCAGAACCGATATCGGTTCTGAGTTGCGTTATTGGCTTCGTAAGGAAGCAAATAATGTAAACCCACAAGGCTTCGTTCGAAGCCTTTTTTTTATTCGAATCCATCCTACAATATAGGAATGAAATTTCTATTTGTGACTCGTTGGTCCTCATTGCATGCATTGGCCTCGCAAATCCTTAAAGAAGGTCACGAAGTCAAATACACGGTCCTGTCTAAAACTGAGAAAGAAGTCGGGGATGGCTTCGTCGATAAAATAGAAAATTGGGAAGAACATAAATCCTGGGCAGATGCGATTATTTTCGATGATTCCGATTTCGGTGACATCTGCGAAAAGCTGCGTAAAGAAGGTCATAAAGTTGTCGGCGGCACCAAATATTCAGATCGCCTGGAATTTGATCGGGAGTTTGGCTCTGAGGAAATGAAGGCCGCAGGGCTTACCAAAATTCCGTCATGGGAGTTCCAGGATTTTGACAGTGCCATTCAGTTCATCAAAGACAATCCAGGACGCTATGTGGTCAAGCCCAGCGGCAAGGCCCAGAATGATAAAGTGCTCTCTTACGTAGGGCAGGAAGAAGACGGCAAAGACGTCGTCACCATCCTTGAACGCTATCGTAAGGGCTGGGGCCGCAAGATTCGCAGTTTTCAAATCCAAAAGTTTGTCTCGGGAGTTGAAGTGGCCGTAGGGGCTTTCTTTAACGGTCGGAAATTCATCCTGCCGGCGCTGATTAACTTTGAACATAAGAAATTAATGAATGGAGATATCGGACCTGCCACCGGAGAAATGGGTACGACCGGATTCTGGGCCTCTGATACGAAAATCTTTCGCGAGACTTTGGCAAAAATGGAATCCCGAATTCAAGGGTATGTGGGATACTTTGATATCAACTGTATAGTTAATGCCCGGGGAGTTTACCCTCTGGAGTTCACGCCACGCTTTGGTTATCCGACGCTGAACTTGCAATTGGAAGGCATACTGTCCAAATGGGGCGAGTTTATGTATGCCCTCGCTGCTGGTCAGGATTTTCAATTGCGCACAAAAAAAGGACTACAGCTTGCAGTCGTGGTTGCAGTGCCGCCTTTTCCATTTTCAGATAACGATACTTTCAGAAAGTTTTCTGAAGATGCCCCGGTCGTATTTAAGAAACCCATTGCAGATGGCGTTTATCCCTGTGAAGTAAAGAAGGTCGACGGTGAGTGGCTGTTGACCGGTACCTCGGGTTACTCGCTGGTGGTCTCGGGGGCGGGTTCCACGATGGATGAGGCTCGCAAAGAGGCTTATTCTAAAATCAAAAACATTCAAATCCCGAATATGTTCTATCGGACCGATATCGGCGAACGCTGGCATCGGGATAGTGATCTTTTGCAGACATGGGGACTGTTAACTTAAGCGCGGTTTATTTTAGGTAAGAGCGAATCGTCTGCACAAGCGCATGAGAGTTTATCGGTTTGGTCACGTGGTCTGCAAAACCCGCCGCAAGGGCTCGGTCGCGGTC
Organism: Bdellovibrio sp. GT3; assembly: GCF_037996765.1. Taxonomy (NCBI): domain Bacteria; kingdom Pseudomonadati; phylum Bdellovibrionota; class Bdellovibrionia; order Bdellovibrionales; family Pseudobdellovibrionaceae; genus Bdellovibrio; species Bdellovibrio sp. GT3. The sequence goes on from NZ_JBBNAD010000003.1 coordinate 12,191, forward strand.
CTCTTTCATGGCGTGTGCTGTTAAGGCGATGATCGGGGCTTTAAAGCCTCGGCTGCGCAGCTCTGAAAGGGTGCCAAAGCCATCAAGGCCGGGCATTTGTATATCCATCAGGACAAGGTCATAGTTACGTTGTAAGACTTCCTTGATAGCTTCTTCGCCGCTTTTTACTTCAGTAACATCCAAACCGACGTGAGATAAAATAGTCTGGATCAATTCTTGATTGTCAGGTGAATCGTCAACGGCAAGAACTTTGAAACCTTCAAGCGAAGTATCAGTAATATTTTGCTCATTCTGCGGAGTGCTCGGTTGTGGAAGCGCATTGGTCACCTCTGCCTGGAATGAAAATTCAAAGATACATCCTTTACCGGTGACGCAATTTACGATTCTGACGTCGCCATTCAGTGCATGCGCAAGATTCTTTGAGAGTGCCAGCCCCAGTCCAGTCCCCCCGAAGCGGCGAGTGGATGTGGCATCCGCCTGAGTGAAGGGTTGAAACAAACGGTCACTTTGCTCTTGAGTCATACCAATGCCGGTGTCTTCGATCTGGAAGGTGACTTCTTTCTGGTTGTCAGCTCTTTGGCTGACACGACAAAAGATGCTCACAGATCCCGTCGAAGTGAACTTGACTGCATTGCCGATGAGGTTCAATAAAATCTGCCGGATACGAACTGAATCGCTGATCACAACAAGATCCTTGATTTCCTCAAGGTCGGATTTGATCTGAATGTTTTTGTTTGCGGCTTGATCCGAATACATGCCCAAGACTTCTTCAGTAAGGCTACGAATATTCACCGGTGATTTTTCCAGTTCGAATTTTCCGGCTTCAATTTTGGACAGATCAAGGATGTCATCAATAATGCGAGTCAGTGAAGCCCCATTGCGTTGGATGACCTCGAAGTACTGCTCTCGCTCCTCGGCTTCAAGGTCCTGAGTCCCGATAATTTCAGAAAATCCCAGAATGACTCCCAGGGGAGTGCGAATTTCGTGGGACATGTTTGCCAGAAATGCTGATTTTGCCAGATTTGCATTTTCGGCGGTCATTTTTGCGGCCTGCAGTTCGCGAATGGTTTTTGCGAGGTTTTCCTCTGTGGTGTGATTTCTGATCACCGAAACAGTGGTGTCGAGTATCGTGCACAGCATGCCGGCGATTTCCCCCTTGGCATTGAACAGGGGCGAGTTTCCGTAGGTGTAATAGTTTTCCCGAGGCTTGCCTTCGACTTCGATGTCGAATTGCACATCGGCGGCAAGGACTGTTCCTCCGGTTTCAACTGTTGTGGCAATCTCATCAACTTGGTCCCAAACCTCGGGCCACACATCATGAAGTGGGGAACCCAGTGCTCTGGGGTGGCGATGTTTTAAAATCGGAACATAGGCATCATTATAGAGCACTCGGCGTTCGGGGCCCCAGGTGCAGTACATCCCGACAGGGCAATTAAAAAGAATACGCAAGGAATTGATTAAGCCAAAATCCCAACTCTCAATTGGCCCCAATTCGGTGGACGCCCAATCGAAGTCCAAGGTTCTTTGAACCATCTGACTGGACTTTGTAATTTCACCAAATAAGGTAGATCGATTCTTTGCACCCACATTCAGTTTCTACCTTAAGCGAATGTGCAATGAAAGAATATTTTAGACACATAAAAATAGTGATTGGCACATTGATTGTTGCACAGCACACAACGTTTTTAGAACGAACACGCCAAGCCCACGGACCAACCGCTGACGTTATCTCCAAACATGTAGCGTCCCACTAAGCGGGTTCTGGTTACCCACACGGGATAGGCGCTGGAGTCCAACTCCACCCCGGCTCCGACAGTGGCCAAATAATGAAAGCCCAAAACACCGGTTTGATCGCCCATGTAGTGAGAGCCCGATGTTTCCAGGACATAGCGAAAGGGCTCACCAAGAAGGTGCCAATCAAACATAGGAGCGCGCCAGCGATAGTAGATGTTCGTGGTTTCTGAATCAGAATATCCACTCACAGAACGGCTGCCTCCCATACTTTGTAAATGGATGTATGAATAGCGAAGCTGTAGGTCCACATCGCGGCCCTCCTGGTCGTCATGAAATTCGTAGGCCAGCATCACTGCTCCGCCCATGCCTCCGACCGTCAGGTTGCCATTGTCCAGAAAGTCCCAGTTCTCCATTCCCTTATAGTCGGCAATAACAGAGGCGCCTATCTCTGTATCACTAAAGATCATGCCCAGGGAGAAGTTGAAAATCGGGCGGATCACCCAGCCATCATAGATATTAAAGTCCCAACCCACACCACCTTGAAGAGTTCCGGAGTTCCACTTTAGCGGCACAGAACGAGTCTCCGTGCCATCTGTAGCAATGAATTTGGGATCGTAGCGACTGTAGGCTGCGGCCCCTTCAAGGTAAACCGGTGTGGAGGAGCTGATAGTAAATCCGCCTCCGAATTGAGTCATGGCGATGGCGGGATTGCCTGTCTGAGCGTTGTTCACTGCGAGTGAGCTTGAAGCCAGATCGGGGATAGCAGAAAAAGACATCAACGCCACGATGGAGTTGGCAAGTTGTTGTGGATTAACATCGCGCAGTTGAAACGCGCAGTAAGACTTCGTCGAAAAAAATATGACGGACAAAAGGCAACAAGTAATTTTGATCAATCTAAACGAGAAGCGTGCACCCATGAGGCGATTTTCCCACAATACTTGTTTGTATCATGGGGAGCCGTGAATCAGATTGAATTTGATAATTCTGTGATAAAAAGCAAAAGCCACCTCGCGGGTGGCCTTTTTTTATTTTCCGTATATCGCGTGAACTTCATCGATCCACTTGGCGTAGTAAGCAACCTTCATCGCTGTCGAGCGCCCTTCAGTGCAAGAAACGTGACCCAGGAAGTCTTTAACTCCCGTGACCGAAGACGTGACACCCACCAGGCGGGGCTTGCCATTCACTGTGATAAACTGGCCACCACCGGAGTCACCACTACAAATAAACTGCGTGTTGCCTTTGCTTAAAATATTGTAGCGGTCCTGCATCAAGCCATAAGCGCCGTTCAATTTGATAACGGCTTTGTAGAGGTCACCCGCACTTCCAAAACCCACAGACATGATCTCGCGGGAGTCGCGGTTTTTTCCGTAACCGTAAACATTCAAAAAGCGATTTTGATAGTTCACGTTCATATCACGTTCGATGTCTACGGGCTCAAAGCCCTCTGGAATACCACCGTCAAAGAAGGCCACGGCGATATCATTCAAAAGACCGATTTTGGTTTTGCGATATTCTTTGTGCGTGACCACGTGAGTGCCCTCACGTTTAAGTGATTCGCGGGTTGCGATGCCCTTGTTATTGGCAAAGATGACTTTAAACCCTGCAAGTGTCGGGTTCTTTTTGTCATAGCAGTGCGCCGCTGTCAGAACGCTATGATCACTAAGCAGGGTGGCCGTGCAAATGCTTGTCGCCATACCGATGCTATTTACGGGAAGGAATAGCACAACCCCGCGGGAGCCATCACCAGTTCTGGTGGAGACCTTGGTGCCATTAATGATGGCTGTATCGTTAGCGTTCAGATCAAGGTTGGAAAGGTTGGCGTCGGGTCCGCAAGCGGAGATTAGGCAAGTCATCGTCAGGACAATTAAAACCAGGTGTTTTTTCATGAGGTGGTTATACCTGATGGCCTTATGAAACGGGGGGAAACTCACGACCCTGTATTAATGGAAAGGTATCGTTTGAGTGTCAAAATCTTAGACGAGGTCTGTCAGTGTCTTGCTTGATCCGTGGGTTTCAGATAGCATTTTTAATATGCTAAAAATCAGCTTTAAAAAAATCACCATCTTAGTCAGTGTTCTGCTCCTTCAACCGATCCTAAACCCCGGTTCAGCCGCTTTGGCGCGCAGAAAGTCTCCACCAAAAGCCTATAGCTTCATCGCAGAAGGTGGTAAGGCCTCCCAAGGGGAGTGCGATGGGGAGCGCAAACTGCCAAGATTGAAAAAACTTAAGGAGTACTCCAAAACCAGTTCCTACATGGGGTCTGAATTACAAAAACCTGAAATCAAAGGTAAGGACGGCGAAGAAATGTGGAAGCATTTTTTCAGAGCTAAACCTTCGTGTAACAGTGTCCTTGCAAAAACACCGTCCCGTATTGAAGAGGAAAAGCTGAAAACAGAGAAGCCGGAACTTCCGCCTGAAGAATCTGTGGATTCCGAAGAGGAAGCGGAAAAGGCAGATCAAATTGAGCGCGGAGAGCCAAACGAACCTGCCACACCAGGGGAACCGGAAGGTTCTGAACAGCCAGAAGGCCCGGACGCTGATTAAGGTTTAATCCGGTTTGTGCAGGGATTTGTAAATCAAATCCCAACGTATATTTCGGGATTCATTTTCCACAAAGTAAAGTTCCTGACTGGTCAGGGGCTTGTAACCCCGGTTGTGCTCCCATCCATAGCCCCAGCGAAACTGGGTCGAAAACTGGGGACCACCTCCCAAGCTCACAGCGCGATAATAAATTCTTCCAATAGTTTCAGTGGAGTGACTGGCAATACAGGTGCGAAGAGCCTGATCGGCTTGTTCTTTTTGTTCTGTCGTTCCACCTTGCCAATAAGCGTAGTCATGCTTTACGCAACATTCTAAAAACGCATAAGGTTCGTCATCAATCCCATTGGGACTCATGCTGCAACCATCACTTGTAAATGGACGAATGCCCTCGCGGTAAAAGTAGTCGCGAAAAGACTGACATGAAGTCAGAAGTGTAATGGACAATATTAAAGTGGTTAGTCTCATTTCACTTCATTGAACCGTAAGGTTCAGCGAAAATCCAGAGACTAAAAATATTCTTTCAAAGATTTGAAAATCGAATCCGGCGTCACTTTCGTAACTTTGCTTTCAACCTGAGCCAGGCAGGAAAGACGGCTGAGGTCTTTGATGGCAAAGTACAATTCGTAGTTTTTCACTCCAAGTACTTTGGACTGCTCTTCAGTTTTGGCGGCATCAAAAGCGTAATCGCATTCTTTGGATGCTACAGCCTTTTGCATTTCCGCTTGGTGAACCAACAGATTTTCTGTCAGGATACTTTGCAAAACGGCGGCGCCACGGCGTTCGATTGTCGGGAAGCGAACGCGGGCATCGCCGATAATGTCAAACAATGCCAAAGGTTTATTTTCATCGTCAAAAACCTGACCGTAATTGCGTAGTACTTCCGTGGCCGAGCGAATACTTAAGCATGATAAGAATCCTGCTTTCAATCGTGGATCGCGTAACACGGCAATGTTTTGGCTGAAACAACGGTGGGCGGCGGAAGTGACAAAGTTCTCGTCAGCCTCCAGGTCAAAATGGGCAAAGGAAGTGCCATATTTCAAAGTAAAGTCGCTGGCGCGTGGACAGGAGCCATTAAATTCCATGCCACCATAAACGACATTTTTTACGAAGTCGTACTTCTTCTGACTTACGGATTTCAGACGGTGAGGGGCATAGCGATAGGCGGAGACACTTTCAGCAAAATCCTCGAAAGGATTTGTTTTTGCATAAATTGAAACCTGCTCGGTGCCAGGATGCATTTTCCAATTATCAGCCAGGCGTGGATCGCCTTCCTGTGACTGCCAACCAGAGATCTTTATCCACTCTGGAGACACATCGATGTTGTTCGCATGCATGGAGCTCCAGTTGTGGGCAAACTCGTGATATATGGAGTACTGACGAATAGGTTGCTTTTCCTCATTCCAGATATCAAAGATTTCGATCGAGGCATTGGCAATCACGTTATCCAAGCCCTTATAGCCGAAGCCTCTTTTGAAATGGATCATTTTTTGATTCAAGTCCAATGGCAGTAAGTGTCCGGGAGTTGCTTCAATCGCTTTCATGATGTCGCGAATTTCAGAGGCTCTCCACGAAGCGGCATTGTTCCAGACATAGTGAGAAAGATTTAAGTCGTATTCTGTCAGAAGTAAAAGAATCAGTGGACCTTCTTCCTTGCCGAACAGACGTTGAACTGCGCAGAGCACTTTCTCGCAGCCATTCGGTTTGCCAAAGGCTTTTTTGATTTCGTCGGGCTTCAGTTTGTTACTGCTGAAAATACGGTCATCCGGTGGCGTTACCAATTGCATGAAACGATAAACCAGCTCGGGGTGTTCATTCACGAAACGAATACCAGAGACTTCACTGATTGCAGGCAATTCCAGTTTTGAAATATCAGAATACTTCGCGATGAAGTTTTTCAAATTATTACGGCGAATATGATCCTGATTCAGGCAGGGCGGATGGGCCATTTCGTCTTCTGTTGCGGAATGAAACGGTGCCTGAGCTGGAGTTCTTGAACTCAGCTCTAAGCTGGTAGGAAAAGTTAATGTAAACGCAAAGGCGCAGCTGGAGACAGCAAGACCTAAGCCTAGAATCCGTTTCATGAAGGCTCCTCGTAGAACCCTCTTATCGGAAACGCTGATCCAGGCTTAATGAATTATCGTTCTTTGCGCACGCCTTTGAACGGTTTATTATCCGCTTTTACGTTGATAAATTGTCCCGTCGTCGAATCCCGCTCGACCCAGCGTTCGGTGTGCGAGTTGAACACCTGGCTGCGTTTGCGAACGGCACCTTCTCTGTGATTGTCGCCTTTTTTACCAACTGTAGCCATAACTCCTCCTTATGAGGTTTGTTTCTGGGTATAGGCTATCAGTCTTTCTAAGGCTCCTCAGGAAAGTGCACATTCGCACCGGACTTTGCACGGGCTCAGATTGAACTTTGGGAAACGGCACTTACGCGAATGCGTTTAACTTTACCATCAGCCAGCGGCCAGCTGATTTCCTGACCTACACGCAGACCAATAAGAGCTGCGCCAATGGGAGCCAGGATTGAAACTTTGCCTTCCTCGATATTGGCGTCATTCGGGTAGCACAAGGTAACGGATTGCTCCTTGTGCGCGTCCAGGTCGATGAAGGTCACAGACGAGTTCATTGCGACGACATCTTTGCTGAGGTCTTCATTAGCAACCAGGTGAGCACGGCCTAATTCCTCTTCCAGTTGCTCGGCAACGGAGGCCTTGGCAAAAGAAAGAATGGCTGAAATTTTATGATAGTCATCATGAGTGATAACGAGAGATGGAAGGTTTTCCATAACTAAACTCCTTTGTAGAGTGATTCAATTTTTGGGATTTAATTTTTGAAAATTAAATGACGAAATCAGCCACAGAGGCTGACTCTGCGGCTTAAGAAATAAACTTCAAAACCAATCCACACTGAGGTGGAAGTGTTTTGGAAATAGAATGAGTGCGAACAACTGAGTAAACCATTCCCCTAAGAATAGCAGAGGTCGGCTTTCAATTCAACCATTTGTCAGCCAACAAGGAATTTGTGAATAAACTCGCTCAGTTCCGAGCGTTCTCGCATCTCGTTATCGTTGCTTAAATAGTCTCATAATTTTTCAAACCAAAGTCTCAGAACTTACCACCAGTTCTTTGCACATCTGTCATTCGGTTTTCAAAATTGCAGCGTTGCAAGGTTACCCTTCTGTTATTGCGCAAAAACAAGGCGCCAGAGGGAGAACGATGAATAGAAAACTTTTATTCAGTGCCGTAGTGACCGCGACTCTTGGTCTAGTTTCCGTTTCTTGTCAAAGATCAGATAGTGGTGAGTATCAATTCACAGAACAGACAGAAAATTCCGAAATTGAAAATGAGCAGAATTTCGCAGTAGATGATTCCACAGATGCAACCGACGCAGTAACTGATACCACAGCCACAGATTCAGAAGATATCGTGGACCATATCGTTAATGGTGAAAACGAGGACGAAGGCCACGACGGTCATGATCATTCTGAAACAGCGGACACGGGAGTCGGTGATGATATTTTGGCGCTCGGTTGTGTGAAGGCGTCAAACTCCCAGGAAAATCAAGTTCGTCTGGGACTTGATAAGAAAGAAAAGTTTTTGGCAAGATGTGCATCCGAAACTTCGAACTCTTCATGGTGTGCTCAGTTGATTCGTCCAAATCCAAGCAGCTACAACACATTCAAATGTACTTATGGATCCAGTCAAACCCATGTATTGATTCATCCGGATGAATCGACGTGGAAGTATCCAATCACGGCAGTGAAGGTGATCAAAGATCTTCAGGCGAAGGGGTTGAAAGTCAGCCAGATTTACAACTGGTGGAGACCCGAACCCTACAACAAAAACGTTGGTGGAGCAGCAGGCCGTCATCCCTACGGGACTTCAGTTGACGTGCGCTTTGCAAGTACTTCCACAGCAACGAAGGCTTTCTCTGAACTTTGCAAAATGCGTAAAGCAGGTCGCATCCGCGCGATCGGTCACTACGGCAGTGCATCCCTGCACATCGGTGTCGGTGATAAGTTAGCCAACACCTGGGGTAAATACTGTAACTAAGATTTTTTACGGGCTCCTTCCGAATGATTCAGTCAGGGAAGGAGCGCCATTCTGGATTTGATTTTTCCTTCCGAAAGTTCCGTCAGCCAGTGATTGACCTCATTCATTTTACCGGTCTCAACTTGAGGATTTATTTTCTTTTGCGCGATCAGCTCAAAGATTTCCTTCATCTCCTGATGAGTTCCCCAAAAGGATCCCTGCACCCGCAATTGAAAGCTGGCAAAGGCTATGGTTGAAACAGGAACCGTCATGGCGCCCAAACCAACCAGTACGATAGTGCCCCCGTTCTTCACATAGTTCTGTGCTGTTTTAAATGTTGCTTCGGCTCCCACGAAGTCAACGACCACGTCGAATTTTCTATTTTTGATTTTCGTATCCAGATCTTTGGAGTTGTAGGCTTCCTGAACGCCCATTTGTTTTGCCAGAGCCAGGCTTTCCTCGCGCAAATCAGAGGCGACAACTTTTGCACCCAATGCCAGGCCGATCTGTACACCATTCATTCCCAATCCACCAAGGCCAATAACCAAAACAGAAGAGTTGGTTTGCACCTCGCCCAAAGTTTTCATCGCGTGATACGGGGTAAGTACGGCGTCGGTGGCCACAGCCGCGACCTCTGCTGAAATTCCGGCGGGGACTTCCACGATATTTCGTGCTGGAACTTTTAAGTATTCCGCATAAGCGCCGTCCGTGCCTAAGCCAATAAACTGCCGTGTCGGGCTGTCACACAGATTGTCTTTTCCCGCACGACAGAAATCACAATCGCCGCAAGGATTAGGTCCGTGGACCGCATACAGGGTGTTTTTTTTGAATTGCCCTTTTACGTCGGCCCCTTCTTCCACTATTTCACCGCAGGCCTCATGTCCCATGGTGAAAGGATGATCGTAGGACACTTCACCGTGCAACACGTGCAGGTCCGAATGGCAGATGCCGGCCGCGCGAATTTTAAGTACGACTTCACGGGGGCCCGCCGTCGGTTTCGGAATATCTTCAATTTTTAGTTTGTGTTCTCCAGGTATATAGCGAGCGGCAAACATGGGGCCTCCAGTTCTAAGTAAGTTACCGTCATTCTATATTTTCGTCATTTCCGGTGCAGCTTGTTCGTTGGCACGGGGTTACTTGGCCATGGAACTGGGGGAGCGGTGGGGCTTGATGTTTTGGGCAATGGCAGTTTTTGGTTTTTTACTTTGGTTGGCAAAAATTCGCACCGAGTCCTTGGAGTCTTTCACCGGGCAAAGCGTGACAATAGCCAAAGCAGCGATGAGCAAAAGCGCTGAGGGGATAAAAAGGAGCAATCGCTTTTCACGGTATATGGGCATTTGCATAGGTTTATAAGAAGGACCCTTCTCGAACTTCATGCAGAACGTATCGGTATTCTTGTATATAAGTTTATGTTTGATTTGTTTTGATCCGGGTCAAATCTGGAATTGTATCAATTCGCGTGATTTTAGCAGATCTTTGACCCGGTTTTGAGACAGAAAAGGCTCGTTTTTAGAATGTAAGTTGCAACTTCTAAAATACTAAATTCATCTGGGCTTTGCCCTCCACATCAGGGGCTCCATCGGGATGCACCACGCGACCAAATGCGCCGAAAACCAGATTCAGAGGAACGGCCTTGCGAAGAAGAAGTTTTGTAAAAGAGATTCCCACCGGGACGGTCCACTGTTCGCCGTTCAAGGTCGCATCATATGTAATATTATTCAAAGGGGAGAAAGACCAGCCGCCACCCATGCGATAGGAAAGGAGTGGTTGAATGGTCAGTAAATTAACATCCTTCCGGTCATCGTCTCCGGCAAAGGACCAATTCTGATAGATCAGGCCGCCCACTGAAAGGTATTCGGAAGTATGAACGATACCGAGGGCAGGCCCTGCGCCGAATTTGCCACTTGAAATTCGCTCATCCGCTCCAGTGGGTAAAGCGATCATCGCGCCATAGCCAAATGCCCATGGACCGGAAGTGTTTGGAACATAGAAGCCCTGGTATATCAGATCAGATACTCCAGAGGCACTGTCTGTGCCATCTGCAAGTGGGGAAGTAACCGTGGGGATGATCACACGATTTACCAGACTCCAGCTTTCAGACATTTGAGCTGCGAACACCGGCTGAACGTTAAACACTGTTTGTGTTTGGTAGCTTTTCGCAGTGTTGGTGTAAAAGTTGTATTGCAAAGGCAGAGTCGTAAGATTGGCGAATGGATTTGCCAGTTCTTTTTCAAGATCTGAAACTTCGGCAAAAGCATTGGCGGCGACGAAAGCGGACAATAATGTTGCAATGATGAGCGATAGCTTCACAACGAACTCCTTGTTTAGGTGGATTCTTGGCAAGGCTATCGAAATGGTCTGAAAAAGAAAATCTGGACCGGGGAAAGTTGTCAGAGATCAGATAAAAAAAAGAGCCAAAGTTTCCTTTGGCTCTTTTGAATTCAATTTAGAATTTATTAATTTTGTCAGTCAATTCAGGGTAATCGATGAATGGGTTTCTGTTACCTTGAATCATATGAATCGCGTTGTTGCGAGCCATCTCTTCATCATCCACTGGGTCTTCTTTGTCCCATTTGCGCAAGAACGCTTCCTGGCGCGGGCTGATTGGCAGGCTGTAGTGAACAGAGAAATAGAACAAGGCGCGAGCAACGTTGCCTTTGTGGGCTTGAGGTGGTTCAAACACGTCATTGCCGCCAACTGCTGGTTTACCGAAACGGGAAACGGGGCATTTCAATTTTTTAGCATCACGTGCAACTTCACCGAATTCGTAATTGCCACGGATGGAGTTCAACTCGTTGTCTGTTGGATACAAGTGATGCAAATCTGATTTTTGCATGCCTGTGTTGAATTGGCCGGAAAAACGGCTTTGTGGCCAAGTGTGCTCTGTATTCAGGATGTTGCCATCTGGGTATTTGCCAGGAGCGGGTCCGCGGGAAGCCGGGAATTCTTCGTCTGTACGAAGAACACCACAATAAACGTCACTAACAGCGTAGTGACCGTTTACTTGAGTCAGGTAGTAAGTACCCATCAACCAAGCGCGAGCACCATCGTAGCCCAAAGAAATGTGTTGGTAGCAACCTTCGCCAGAGCAATGCTCTGAAACTTCATCGTACTTGCCAGGAATCTGTTTGTGTTCGCCGCGCAGAATTTGCTGCAGGCGAGCGACCAATGCGCCATTGGAAGCGCCGTTTGCCAGGTCTTTGTAAAACTCTTCACCGTAGTAAGGAATACCTTGGGATAGGGAAGCGGCATTGCCCGAGATTGCGAAGAAAATCGAACAAACAACTAAAACTGCGGAAAGCATTGCTTTCATTTTATACCTCTCATAGACAGACGTTTACGGTGTCCGGTAGAAACGCGATCCCATATTGATCACTTATATGCGGTTAATCTTGGACAATGTTCTGTCCCATTGACGGAACTCTTGCAAATTAATATTGCCAATTGTTAAGACTTGGAGTGTCACTTTTGTCATGATTCCTTGCGTCGTCGACTCATGCAGAGAGTAAATTTTCAATCTTGTCCAAATCCAAACATGACTAAATAAAAAGGCGGACTTCTTGGGTCCGCCTTTTTTGCTTTTATATTTTACCGATGACCGTAGCGAATTCCGCGCGATTTTGGTTGATCAGATTCGTGGACTCCAGGATGGCAGCCTCAATGCGGGTTTTTTCTGCAAAGTAAGGAGCCAGGGCCTTGTTCAGTTCAGACTCACGACCTTGAGTGGCTTGAATCTTGGCCAGAACATCCTGGATTTTTTTATCCGTTGCGGAAAGACCTGCCACCGATTGGGAACGAGTCGCCTGGTAGCTGGCTTGAGTCTGCTCCAAAGACTTGAGTTCGTTCTGGCGACTGACGACGATGGCTGCTTTCGCATTAACGTCGGCTTTCTTCGCAGCATAGCCAACACTTTGATCATAGGACTGAAGTGCTGCGTTTCTGTTGGTGACTTCATCACGGGTGCGTGACACGGCTGCCTCAATGGCAGGACGCTGACTGCGCAAATCAGAAATTTGATTTTGCAGTCGCGGAATCACACCGCTTTGATAGTCATTGATCTGATTTGCGATCGAAGTGTAGGACTGCAACTTTGAATCAAGCTGAGTGCGAGTCACAGACACGTTTTGACTTAAGCGATTTTGAATATTGTAGGTTTCGTTTTCGGCATAGCTGCTGACTTTGTTCATCAGGCTGTTGCAGTACTCACTTCCGCCTCTGCTGCAATATTCAGTGATCGGATGCCATTGAATGCGGTCATGGCGTTCGCGGTTATAGTCGAAACCACGATAGATGGAATCGGTGGCGTTGGCATACTGACGGGCCGTTTGAATTTCGCTATCAAGCTGGGACAAACGGCGATCCAGATTGGAAACCTGATCCTGGGAATAGTTGAGCTCGGACTGTTTGCTTTGAATACTTTGGTCAATGTTGGACAATTGACCTTGGTATTTCGAAAGATCGGTCTTGGAGTTTTGTGCCAGTGTACTAAGGCGTTGATGTTCAGCCTCATAGGGTGCCAGCACTTTCCATGCATCATCATAAACGGCATTCGCCTGAACGACTTCCGCTTCTTTGGAGTTGATTAAACTCTGCTGCGTGATGATTTGCTGATCCAAGGATTGAATTTTCATTTCAAGTGCGGATTTTTGACTGCGCAGGGTTACGAGCTCCTTCGTGGTCAATTGATCCAAGGATCCTGTAACCTGACCCAGCTCCTGGATTTGTTTTGCATATTGGGAATTCAATGCCGTCAACTGGCGTTGGTAAGACGCCCTTAGGGTGTTGGTGTTGAATGATTCCTGATACAGGGAGCGAAGTTGTGCGGATTGATCTGCATTGAATTTAAACGGGTCCATTGTCGCTGTCATTGCCGGCACGAAGAATTTTTCAAAATCCACAGCCACCAAAGATTTACCACCTGCACACTGAGTTGCCAGAGCATCAACTATATCGCTGGAGCCGCGAAGTGAAAAATCAATCGCCTTTGCGGGTTGATTGGGCGCCAATGCCTGAACCAACAAACGAGTTTGGCGTTTGATATATGCTACGAGTGCATTTGTATCGGTCGGCACCTGCCAGAAAGACAGTGAGCCATCGGCGTTTTGCAATGGAATGAATGCAAAACTTTGGATGGGTTTGACTTCCGTAGTAAAGCGAAAAGCTGTGGCTAAGCCAGAGGCATCGCGGATGTATGCCTCTACCGGAGTGTTACCGGATTTTTCGAAACGCAATTCAAAGCGGTACGTTTGACCGCCGACATTTCGTAAAGTTGAAGCAACGCAGACAGAGCTGGTGTCATCGAGTGACCAATCTTTGACAGTCACTGGTTTTGCGAATGCAAAATTTGAAATCAGAATGCTGGATGTAATTAGTGTCAGTCTTAGTGCATTCATTTTTTTAGTTCCCTTCAACTTGAAGAAGTTCTGAAGTTTCCACATTCATATTGCGCGGACCAGGTTTGCCAGGGCCTGGTCTACCAGGTCCCGGTTTGCCGGGGCCGTCAGGGCGACCCGGGCCACCGGGCTTGCCAGGGTTTGGCTTCGGAGCTGGAGCTGGTGGCTTCGGAGCCGGCGCTGGTGGCTTTGGAGCCGGCGCTGGTGGCTTTGGAGCCGGCGCTGGTGGCTTCGGAGCCGGAGCTGGTGGCTTCGGAGCCGGAGCTGGTGGCTTTGGAGCCGGAGCTGGTGGCTTCGGAGCTGGCGCTGGTGGCTTCGGAGCTGGCGCAGGCGGCTTGGGTGCTGGCTTCGGAGGATTTGGTTTTGGAGCAGGCGCAGGCGGCTTCGGTGCCGGTTTCGGTGGATTTGGTTTTGGTGCTGGTGGTTTTGGGCCCGGTCCCGGTTGAGGTGGGCGAGGCGCAGGTTTTGGCGGCGGAGCCGGTGGGTTTTCCGGGCGTTTTGGGCAGCGACGTGATGACACTGTTTCTGCTTCGTTGTTGCAGCTAACAACTGTGCAGTTTGCGAAATTGCGTTGGCAAAGATTTACGGCAACCTGTTCGGCATTCCAGCGATCATCGCCAGCGCCTTTTACTCTGATTTGATTTCCAAGATAGTCAGTTCCCACCGCTTCACATGTTGAGTATTCCAAAGAACATGTTTCAATGCAGTCACCGTGTTTATCATGGCAAGATCCACAACTGTCGTGACCTCCCCAATGTTCTTCCCATCCATTGTCCCGTGCACTACATGTAACGCGCGACGCAAAGGCGGGGGCTGTACCGAACGACATTATTAAACTCAAAATCAGACACAGTGGTTTCATTATGGCTTCTCCTCCAGGCAAAGAACTCACAAATGCAACCGTTATACCAATTAAATTGGTGTACTTTTGCGACCGGTCGGTAGAAAACCGTTAACTAAGCAAGGAGTTTCATCGTGGCTTTTCATGTTCATAGCGACAAACCGTTCTTCGATCTTATTATTGGTGACAAAACTTATTCTTCTTGGTCCATGCGTGCATGGCTGGTTGCCGTGCAATCAGGTCTTCCATTTAAAGAGATCAAAATCAAATTGGATGAAAAAAACACGGCAGCACAAATTGCCAAGTACACAGACTCCGGCAAGGTTCCCGTTCTAAAGCAAGGTAAACGTGTGATTTGGGATTCTTTGGCGATTGCAGAATACCTGAACGAGCTTTCTCCACAGGCGCAGTTGTGGCCTGAGGACGCTGGCACCAGAGCGTTAGCCCGTAGTTATGCGGCAGAAATGCATTCGGGTTTTCAGAACCTGCGCACCAATTTAACCATGGACTTGCAACGCACGGAACCTCTTAAGCATCTGACTGCTGGCACGTGCGAGGATATTGAACGCATTATAAAAATGTGGAAGGATGCCTTGAAAGTGAGTGAGGGGCCGTTCCTATTTGGGGAGTTCTGTATCGCCGACGCTTTCTTTGCGCCTGTGGTTTTCAGATTCGTGAATTACGGTATTAAGATCAAAGACCCGATGGTTAAGCAGTATATGAAAAACATCCAAGGCCACCACGGAGTGCAATTCTGGGTGGAAGAGGCCCTGCAGGAAAAAACCAAAGGCATAGAATTTAAATAATATAAAAAAAGGCCACTTGAGCAGTGGCCTTTTTCTTATCCGAGGCGGCAGCCTTCTTTAGCAGCGATGCGCGGGGCTTTGTCCAGGATGCGCGACATACAAGCGCCTTCCGTTTTGAAAGCCATCTTTTGTGTGGCTTCAATTTTAAATTCTGAAGGTTGCGCCGGAGAGAGAGTAATGAAGGCTCCGACCAGTGACAGACTTACAAACCCCAATGCGATTGTTTTGATCATTTGATTTCCCTTATCCCATTACTAACAGCTGAATAATTTATCGGTCGATTTCGGACTGGACCAAAGGTTTATTTGCAAAAATCTTAGACGAAAAATTCAGAATTTAGTCTCAGAATGATACATCGGGGGTTGCATGAAGTGTGCGCTGGTCCTTTTGTTGTCTTTATTCGCATTAAATTCTCACGCCATGGTTTTGTTCGAACCTATGGCGGCCTACGAAGTCTCCGGTTCGACGGCCATCGAGTTCACGCCGGCGGGCGAGGCGATTAAGGGCGTTGAGAAACTGGATGGCACTCATTTAGGTAGCATTTCTTACGGAGCCCGCTTGGGGTGGGTCTTTGATAATGCCGCGTGGATTGCCGGTGAGTACATGGCGGCATCGGGCGGGAAAATCAAGTACGACACTCATGAGGATGAATTCACCCGTGAATCTTATGGCGTGGATTTGGGGATGTGGTTGGGACGTTGGAATTTGTGGGTGGGGTATAACATCGCCGACAAGTTAAATATCACTCAGCAGGGAGCCACCGAGAAAGACGAGATCACTGGAACTGCGATTCGCGCCGGAATTGGTTTCCTGGTGTTTCGCCATTTATCAATTAATGTTGAGGGCGCCTACCGAACTTATAATGATGGTAAATCTGAATCTGACACGGTCTATGAAAACATGGACCAATACGTCGACAAATTCAATCAAACGACCGTAACAGCGGGGCTGTCGTTTCCGTTCTAATAAAAAAGGCACCCCTGAGGTGCCTTTTTTATTTCTATAAGTTTTCAATTTTTCCGGCAATATCATCCAGGTCATTTAAGAACTTCGAGCTCTGCGGCAGCAAGGTGTGTGCATTCAAAATCACCGCCGTCATCAACTCGTCCTCACCGTAAGCCTTTTCCTCGATTTTGCTGATTGCATGAAGCTGGGTGATGGCGGCCGTCGCTTCGGTCGCCCATTTCAAATAACTTTCTTTGGTCAATTTGATGGATTGACTGGAGTAGGTCGCAAAGGACTTGTGATCGCGTGTTTTTTCATCAATGGATGCTTCTTTGTTTAAGGCGTCTGTGATGATGTTGGTAAAGAAATCACCAGTGCCATCGATCCAGCGCTTATAATAGGTTTTGGACAGGATGCCATTGCCAAAGTTCACAGAGCCGTCAAAGGTGGACTTCACACGCAGTTTGCCGGTGACTTTAATCATTCCCAGATTTTCAAGTTTCACCAGATACTTGTCGACAGAGAGTTTGTTAAGCTTGTATTTCTCGGCAATTTGCTGAGGCGTTTTTCCATCATGGATCTGCAGGAAAAAAGCCAGATAGTTCATGTTTTTAACCAGAAACTTTTGTTGTTCATCGCTCAGACGGGCCGGGCCCTGTGCGACTTTTGTACTTGCCGAGAGTGCATGTAAATCTGAAAGATTTAAATCCAGAATTTCACAAATTCTAAAGAGGTCATTCAAACCAAGATCGTGATCACCCATCCAGCGTTTGATGGTGGGAACCGAAACGTCCATTTCCTGCGCCAGATCCTCGTAGGTCATCTTGCGTTTTTTTAGTTGCTCTTTAAGAACAGATTTTATTTTCTGAATTTGAATATCCATACTTTATATCACTCCAGTTCTGGTAACCTTCGCCGAATTCTTTTTCCAGAACGGCGACGTCTTCTATTGTGGGACCAGAGAACAATAGCCAATGAATAAATGCTTTCATCTACTTCCTCCTTGTTAGGGTGGTGGTGTCTGAAAGCAGAATGGCCTTGATCCCAGGGGCTCGCAAGAGGCAATAAGAAGGTATCATTTTTTGAAACCAAAAAGCAATATCAGGATCAAAAAGTGGGAAATAAGATAGGAATTAGATACCAAAAGAAAAGGGCCTTCTGTGAGGCCCCTTTTATTGATTTGAATTTTTAGCCCGTGATCAGTGGCAGGATCTCCCTGCGATGATTCACTCCCAGGTAAGTGTAACTCGATTCCAAGGTGCCATACACACCGTAACCCTGAGTGGTGCCCACTTCATAATCTGCGGGCTGCATACCCATGGCTTGCATGATTGTTATCAGCAATTGATTGTAAGGACGGCCCCGTTTGTAAGCGCTCTCGTCGCCACCGATAGGGCGGCGAGTGGAGCCATAAGACGGACCGTAATCAATGTGACGACCGGGCTTAATAAAGCCACCAGCACTTCCAGCCAGCAAGACCGGATTGTTCACAGAGTTATGAGCATTGGTGTCTTTCGTTGTACCTTGGTCATTGCCCCAGAAAATCAGGGAATTATCCAGATAGGTGGCACCGGTATTGGTGTCTTCGACTGTGTTCATATTGGTCAAGAAACGGGAAACGCGATTTGCAAAGAAAGTCATCATTGCAAGCTTCATCGTACGCAACTCCGCCGTACCGGCGTGATTAATATCCTCGTGGAAGCGGTTTGAACCGGTGATGCCAGGAACAAAATTGACCGAGCCACTGAAATAGTCGTAAACGTGCATCATCAAAGTAGCCACTTGGATTTTGCCACATTTGACTCCCACTTCAATCACATCAAACATCTGGTCAATCACCACTTGGAAATCCGCTGGATTCGAGGACTTCGTCGGAGAACTGCTTGGTCCTGACGGGGACGAACAAGCCACCGGTGGAGTGGTTGTTACGATGCTGGAGTTTAGTTTCTTTTGCAGGTCTGTGATCAGGGCCATGTGTTGCTCAACGCGGGCCAAGTCATCCTTTGAAAGACGTTTGTTCGAGCGCAGTGACTGGTATTCTGCAAAAACTTTATCGGCCACCAGGATATCCCGGCGAGTCAGTTTGTTGGGATCCGCAGTTGGTGTTGTGGTGCCGGTTGAGGTTCCAAACATATTTGAAAAAACGGCCGAAGGATTGAATTGCCCCTGAACGTATTGTTTATTCAGGACACTCATTTGCGAGGCCCCGTTGTAGTTTCCGTCGTCCACTGACTTCACATACAAATTCAGCGGTGAGCCCCCATACAGGAATTTTGCAATAACCTGGTCGATACTGGAGACTGCTTCAGAAACCACACCGCCGGTCAGCATGCACTCGGCATTGTGATTTGGAGTTTTAGATAAAGGATCCAAGCGGGAAAGAATAGTTAGCTTCGAGCGAAGGGCATCAAACTGCGTACCCAAAACCGGCGACATAGCGCCGGGAATTGCCGACAATGCCACCTGACGAGCGTAAGTTTGCGACTCCGTCCAAGTGAACTTGGCTGGGTCGGGCAACCATTGCTCCACGGCCTGACAGTGACCATTGTGGATGGCGATAAAACGTTTTTTTAAGTTTGGACCCGTTTGCGCCTCCGCATAAGGCAGCATGGATGGCAAGAAGGGCAGGGCTAAGGCGAATGTTCCTGAACCTCTTAAAAACTGGCGACGTGATAATTTATTCCAATGCATACGAACCTCTTAAAGGGCCCCGCGTTTACGCAAACGGAAATTTGCATCAAACGCCGGTGATTTAATCATATTTAAAATAGTACCTGGCTGGTCACCGCTGGAACTCGCTTTGGACGGATCCGTCAGTTGTGAGAAGCTGGTGTTCATAGAGCAGTTGTCCGCGGCAGTGATCGCGCGGCCCATCGTGTAAGTGCCCCATTGTTTAACCATACAAGCCGGACCGCGGGAAGAGTTGGCAATGGCGTGAGCCATTTCTGCCGGACCATTCACCTCAGGGTCATTGGCGGATTCAATGTTAGGTTTCACTTTTGAGTTCACCGGGTGGCTGGCAATGATCTTGCCTGTGGAATCAAAGATACTCTCCACCGTGCGGTATTTCCCGAAGGCATTGTAATTTTCCAAAACAAAGCCCATTGGGTTGATCAACGAGTGGCAGGCCTGGCAGCGAACCGCTGCTGTGCGTGTTTCAATTTGCTGACGTTGAGATTGCGTTGGATCCGGGATCGGTGGTGCAAACAGATCTTTTTCATCCGGACCAATTGTAGGCAGTGGGATGGAATCGCATAGAAGATTTCTGCGAACCACCAGACCACGATGCACCAGACTTGTGTTATCTGTTGGAGCGAACATGAAGCCGACGCGACTCATGACTCCCTGACGTTCTGCCGCAGGCAAATCAACACCTTTTGCGACACCGTAAATTTGCGTCAGTGCTGTGCCTTGCGTGAACGACGCATTGGAAGCCATAAGGTGTTTGTAAGTACCAGCCACTGTGTAAGTGAAGTAGTTGGTGAAGTCTTTCATCTCCTGCACGGCTTCTGGTTGAATGGAGGCGCGAGGCACATTGCCCAGGAACCAGGTCGAGTGATTTGATGAAGGCATGCGGTTGATACCCAACCACTGGCTGTAGAATTCGCCCACGTGCTCTTTGGAATCTGCTGTTGCGAACACGCGATTGACGATAGTTTTGTAACCATCTGCCGTAGCCAGGTTGCCATTCGCTGCATCAGTTAGCAAAGCCGCATCTGGACCGCGCCCCGTTGCCAGGAAGGCGATACGTGATGCAAGTTCGTAGTCGGTGAGTTTAACCAGATCTTCACGACCATTCACTGGAGTTCCGTTCAGTTCGATCTTGTAGAGGAAATTCGGTGACTGCAACATAGCCATGATTGCAACCGTCAAACCGTCATTAAGATTGCCGCCGTATTCAGAGTTATAGAGGTCTTTATAAGTCTGTTGCTCTGCTGTGGTCAGTGGGCGGCGGAAGACCAATCGACCAAAACCATTAAAGAAGTTATTCCAGCAGGAATCAGTCATGCTGCTACAGCTACCCATTGCCGAGGATCTCCAAGTGGAGCTTGCGACAAACAAGCCGGCAACTTTTTTAGCCAGAGTCATATGCGCTTCGATATGAGCTGCGGAAACTGACGAGTCCGTAGTGTCAAAAACTCCGGTCACAACATCGGCCGGAAGATTGTCGATGTCTGTTTGCAGGGAATCAATGGATACTTTGCCGTAAGAGAGCAACTTCAATGTTTGTAGGTACTCACGACGCGAAAGACGGCGCAGATCACGAACTCCTGGGTCCTCACCCGGTTGGCAGGCAAACGTATTCGCAGGCACTGTCGGTGACGGCGAAGGAGTTACTGTTGGCGATGGAGACGGTGATGCAGTAGGGGACGGACTTGCCGTTGCCGTTGCTGTCGGGGAAGGCGAAACTGTCGGCGAGGGTGTTGCGCTTACAGTTGGAGACACCGTAGGCGAAGGTGAAACCGTCGCAGTTGGCGAAGGAGATGGTGTCGGAGTTGTTGTACCCGGCGAACCCGGATTTAAAGCCAGAGCAATCAGTTCCAATTGGGAATCTGACAAAGCCTGGAAGGCAAACATTTGAGGAGTGTTGGCGATCGCAGTTTTGATATCGATGAGTGATTTGCCTGACACTGTTGAATTTTCGAAAGCACCATGGCAGCCAGCACAGTTTTGTGCATAGAGCTGTTTACCGGCTGTGACATCCGTGGACTCATCCACGTATTCAGGCTGATTGGTGCCTTCAATACTTTGCAAATTGCTGATGACGGTAAAGCCCTCGCCACAGTTCTGAAACGAAAAGATCGTCACGGTGGCACCAGCTAACAAGATGGCTGGCTTAACGCCAATGCGCTTAAATTTTGTGATGATGGTCTGTTTCAATTTCATCCCCCATAAACGGAACACGACTCATTTTCAAGAATAGCAGAGGGATTTGGGGTCAAAACCAATTCTTTGTTGTTTGACTCAATTCAAGCCGAACTCTGGACGAACGTTCCCGGTGTTTCCTGAGTATTGCTAGGGGGACATGTGGAGCACCGGTAATCTGTTTAAGTTTTAGCTACTTAAGCGGGTGGATGAGTATGCGTTTGTTAGTGGAATCTATCATCAATAAACCCACGGTCGTGATCTTAAGTCCGATGTCTTTTCCGAAGGTCGCCTTGAGGCCCGGGACATTTAAACCAGCGAGGGAAATCTCCTCAAAACCCGAAGTAGCGTGAGCCGCCCACAGGTGGGATTTTCCATCCGGAGAATCATGGGATGAAACGACCAAATAACTCCAGCCCGTAGCCGTATCATGAACACCATGGCTCCACACCCGGTTACCTGGATAGTTGGGGAGGCTGGCGAAATCAATGACATCATAAACTTTTGGATTTGCACTTTCTGTCAGTAAACTCACCCGGCGAAGTTTCGATGAATCAAAGACCAGCAAATCCGTATTGCCACTGCCATCTGCTGTCGCAGGTTGCAATCCGTAGATATAGGAAAAAGATGTGTCCAAGGCCGAGGTACCGGTTGGTGAAGCGGACGGACCTGCAGCGCCGGATTTTCCCGCGACCGAGGTGATCGTTCCGCCAATACTTCGATAGATCCAAAGATTTTGCGAAAAGTTTTTGTCAGTGGATGCACTGAAATAGAAAGCATTGTCAGACAGGAATGTCGATGAAGCCTGAGGGTCATAGAGGAAATAAGGTGTTGTATACGCAAAAGAACTTCCCAGCACCAGTGATGAAGCATCATTAAATCCTCCACCAAAATATCCAGTGGTACCGGATACACTGTATGCGGAGGTTGCCGGATTCAAAGTGGTGGTCCAACTGCTTAGACTCATTGCCGCCCATGGGTAAAGACCATTGGTTGTGGAGTTCGCGGCAATGATTGTTCCTGCTGGATTGATAGCCAGGTCTCCGAAGACACCGCTATTGCCCAGTGGATTTGAATTCATCGCAGTATCGATCATGGTGGCTTTTTTAGTTGCCGGGTCCAGAGTGATTCGACGTAAATGGTTCACACCGCGCACATACAAGGTGTTAGTCGGCTCATAAAACGCCATACCCATAATTCCGGTAAAGGCCACTTTACCAGGATCTGAGCCATTTCCGAATGTGAAAAATGGTGTCCCACCAATTTGTGTTGAAGTGAGTTTTCCATCGGCATCGAACTTAATCTCGAAAAGTTGATTTGTTGTGTTCATCGCTGCATAGACTGCAGTGTTGGAAGCACCGAAGCTCATTTGCATGGAACCGCTGTTGTTGAAAGTCGCCAAGTCATGACCGTTGGCGGAAAGAGCCGCATTTGTTGCAGTGTCAAAGTAGTTGACGCGTTTTGATTGACCGGTGGCATTGACGCAAACATATCTGGAACTATTGCTGCCCATTTGCATACAGCGTGAAAGCACACTGTCATTGCTGCTGGTACTTTGGATGCTTGTATAAACATAAGTTTGCAGGGAAGAGTTGTGTTCCATTTTTGCGACATACATGCCGCTGGTTTTGGTTTCCAGATAGTATTTAATAGTCTGCTGATCCGGAGATACCACAATGGCACTTGCCGTTGAGCAATGAAGGGCTGCCGTTTTTGCATCTGTATTCAGGTGCACAGTTGGAAGGTCTTCAGTACATTCTGGCGTACCCATAATATGCACAGCCGTGGTGGAAGTGGAGCTTAAATCCAGCATCCAGAATTTATAGCGCACACCCAATGGTGTGATGGAAGGGAAGTAATAGTATCCGCTTCCTTTCTTCAAATAGAAATCCAGTGAATTCTCTTTCCAGGAAATCTCGGGAACCACGCGGTGCCAGACGATGCTTTTGTCAGAAATATTTATTCTGGTTATAGATGCACAAAGACCAGAAACAATGGTCATTTGATCATTGGTGATGTCAACAATCCGAGGATTGGTGAAACGAATATTTGCTGGAGTAGATAGGGCCGTCGGACAGCCCGGGGCGCCCAAAACACCCAGCCATTCATCGACAATACCTGACTTGCGGTCCACACGAATGATTCCGTTTTTTGTGCCCGAATAAAGGTTATTCGTCGCGTCCCCATGGACAGCGTTCCAAGCCGACAAATCCACTGAGTTGATGTGAACGCCGTAGTCCATATTACCCGGGTTTCCAACCAGAACTTTCCAGCTGGTGTTAGTCAGCTCAGAAAGACCCGTCGTGATAACTCCGGCGGCGGTTTTACAGGCAATCAAAATTTTGAAAGGATTGTTTGTGGTTAGTGTTGCCGGGAATGACCACGAGTAACTTCCAGAGTTGGCAATGTTGGCTGCAATAACCTGATACGAGACACCATCATCAGCACTATAGGAAATTGTGATGGGAGCCGCATCCAAAGTGGTGCTGCCGGAAGTAGTGCAAGTCCACTGGATATTTACGGCATTTCCGCCATCAAAAGGCCCGTCGGAATTTTTAGGTGAAATCACCGTGATGACTGGAGGTGCACCGAACTCCAAAGTGATGTTTGAGGAAATGATGTTGCTTTCAAAGCCGGCGGAATTTTTAACCTGTGCATAGATGGTTTTGCCACCAGGAGTTTTTCCTAGTTCAAATGTAAATGCGCTGGCTGAAAATGGAACCCAAGTCGCGGCGTTAATGTCGGTAGGGCCAACACCTTCTATCAGACGCATCAAGTTCGTTGGTGACGCTCGATGGTTGACTGCCAATTGAGCGTTGATCGAGGTGATACCCACGATGGTATTTCCACCTGCCAAAGTTAAACTCAAAAGATCAGGCGCTTCGGATTCGGCGACGATGGTGCGATTCAAAGTACGGATATTTCCCAAGGAGTCTGTGGCAGTCACCCGGAACATCATCGTCGAGATGGTTGCGGGTGCCGTCATCGCATAGGAATAAGTTTGATTGGTCGCCGACGTTGCAGGAAGAGCCGCTGTGGAAAGAGTCGTCCAGTTCGCACCAGCATCGGTGCTGTAGGTAAGCACTGTGTTTTGTGCGGTGGAGGTATGCAGATCGGTCACCTTCCAGGAAACTGTCATGGCCGTGTTGATCGAAACGTCTGCAGTTGGTGTCACCCATGTCAGTGTTGGTGCTATTGAATCCAGCGTAACTGTCAGAGTACCGGCTGTGGCGGAAATATTTCCGGCAGAGTCTTTTGCCCAGACTTTAATAGTATGAGTTCCGTCGCCGGTTATCGCATGCGTGTAGGGTACTACTTCACTGCAGGCAATCCATCCACTGGAAATCTGATTTGGAGTCACGCTACTTTCTGTAACTAAAACAGAACTGTAGTCGGTGCAATTTAGAATGTTGAAGTTAACCAGTGAATCCTTGGTTAACGATGCCGTCAACAAACTAAGACTTGGTGCCGCCGGCAGAATTGAGTCAATAGTAAAAAGTCCTGAAGAGACCTCATGCGAATTGCCAGCCTCATCAGTGGCAATCAACTTCACCGCCGCCTTGGATGTGGAAATTGCAGGAAGAGTCAGACCGAAAGGACTGCTAGCATTTGTGATGTCGATTTCGCTGGACGCCGCAGATCCATCGTCAGTGACCACAAGTTTCAGGGAGTTGATATTCGTCGTAAGATCAGTTGCTGTGAAACTGATACTTGCAGTTTGACCACCGCGATAAAGAGAGTTGAGGGCTCCAATCGTAAGTGCCGGAGCCGTTTGATCCAGAACAAGGGAAACAATCTGTGGGGAAGAGGATATGAATCCAGAATTATCCCGGGTCCAGACATAAATGGATTTTGCTCCATCGCCTGGGGCAAAAGTGTAGCTGTATGTTTGGGCTCCTGTGGTTGAACAGGAAGATGTGAAGTTACCTGCCGTCAAACCGATGGAAGTAGGAACTTCAGAAAAGGCAATACCTGAAAATGTCGCACAGTTCTCAAGTGATGCTCCCGTGTTCAGGGAAATACTTGCGACCAGGGAATTCGTTGGTGAAGCCGAAACCAAAGTTGCAGGCGGAACCTGGGCTGGATAAGTGTTGGGAATTTTTACTGAAAGATTTTTGCTGATGACACCTTTTGCGGTATCAATTCCACCGCTGCCATCAGAAAAACCCGCTTGGAAAAGCAGAGTGTGAGTGCCTTGCGAGTTTTTGGTAAGCGGAATGTTGATGGTGTCGTTTGTGGTTGGTGCAGCACCATCCCAGCGCCAGTCATAAGCCATGGTAGCTGTCGTATAATACCAGTGTTTGACACTTGCCTGGTATGTTAGTGGTGAACCCTCGACGATGGAGCTTGGTGCTGTCCAGCTTTGCATTTCCGGTGCCGTGGTGTCTTTGATCAATTGAATGTCGGAAATATTAAAAGCTTGTTCCAGACGAAGCTTTAAATCGTTGTGTGACCCGTCGGTTAATGCATCAAAAAGTTCTTTACTTGAGTCAGCCTCGATTGAGCTGATTTCTGTTAACAATGACGAAATTTCTGTTGGGGCAAGCTGGTCCCAGGTTTGTATATTGGCAATTTGGGATGAGGATATCAACGGAACCAAGTTGCTCGAAATATCGATAGTTTGCTCTGTGAATCCTGTAACGGGACGACTCATGCGTTTTCCGCAAAGGGAAGCTTGCAAAATGAAGCGCCCTTGAGTGAGTAGTTTCTCTTCACTTTCCTCGAGTTGAATTTGGAATTTTCCGTCACCTGCGACGCTCGCAGTTTTGATTGGTGTCGCAGAAATTGCGCCATTTTGGACAGCGTAAATGCCCACAGTATTTGGCTCTGTGCAAGATAGTGAGGTTGCCTGGGATAGATTGATGCTGCCTGTTACTTTGCCATCAAATAGGCTCGATAATTCCAGACTGAGGGAACATCCAGACAGCGTTATCAACAATGATAACCAAAGGACGAAATATTCGAATGGTTTTGAGACGTTCCGATCTTTCATACGTACTAAAAGTCGGTCGATTTTAACCATATCTTGAATGAATTTTTAATAATGTGAGCCAATTTTTATTTAAATGCGATTGTCGGCTGCGTCAAACTCTCATGGACGATCCCGAAACACTTGCTCGAATCAGCTTGTTACGCAGTTGTAAAAAAGTAACCCAAATGGGATACATCTGGTCCATTATGAAGAGCACTTACAGAAGCATTTTGATTGAAGAACTTCGCAAGCGACAACGCAAGAATCCATCTTATTCATTGCGTGCTTTCGCGCGGGATATCGGTGTTTCAGTTTCCCGTCTAAGTGAAGTTTTGAATTCCAAAGCCGGTTTATCCGATTCGCGAGCAGCATTGATCGCTGAAAAATTGCAGCTCAAAGGAAAAGAACGGGCGTACTTCATTGACCTTGTTCAGGCGGAACATGCTCGCAGTAAGATTGCAAAAAAATCTGCGGCAGAACGTTTGAAATCCCATCGTATGGGTTCTCAAAAAATTGCTGATGAAGACTTTCATCTGATCGCGGATTGGCAGAATCTGGCCGTCCTGGAATTGATCGATCTTCCAGAAATGAATCATAACCATGTTGAAATCGCCAACCGATTGAAAATCTCAGTGGGCGAGGCGGAAGCGACGATTGATCGCTTGATGCAGGTGGGCTTGCTGAAGGAAGAAAACGGCAAATGGAAGCCTTCGGATCCTGATTCGACGACATCCTCAGACGTACCTTCAACGGCGATTCAGAATTTCCATCGCCAGATGCTGGGCCGAGCACAGCGCTCATTGCAAGTGGATCCGGTGGAAACTCGTGACTTGTCTTCAGTGGTTTTCGGCGTGGATGCTGATCAACTGGCCTATGCCAAAGAACGTATCCGTGAATTCCGTCGTATGTTGTCTCAGGAGCTGGCAGCAATGCCGGGCAAGAACAAAGTCTACAGCATGTCCATTCAGTTGTTTGAGCTTAAAGGGGATGAAGCGTGAAACAAATTCTGTTTGTATTGGTATTGGTTCAGGCACTTAGTGCGCACGCTGTGCGTGAAGTTCAAAACGGTGGCGGCGGCGTTCGCAGCGGTGAAACTATGGAAACATTTTTTTCCGCGAATCTTCGTTTTGACGAGGAGCCAGAATCCCCGCAAAACATTCCGGGCCTGATGCGTCTGCTTGAAGAAATCGACACCATGCCGATCAAGTCCTCGGTCAAAGGGGTGTTGATGTCTGCGATCTATCCGACGATGGATCGTAAGTATTACCGCGTAAAGGATGGCGATATTTCAGAGGCGACTCGCCAGGGAATTCACGAGCAATATGCAAGAATGCTGAAGATGTCCTCGGACAAGGTTGTGATGTTTGCGGCAAGTGGCGCAAGCAGCAGAATCACTGTTCTGATGGAGGAGTTCTATTCTTTGAAAGAAGCCGAACAAGCGGCCATTTTGCTTCACGAAGCATTGTGGATGGTGAGCACCAGTTTGACCTACGACCAGGTTGTGAACCTGGAGATCGATGGCCAGGCTTACTTCCAAAATCACGAAAACTATGCGGCCTTGTATCGCTTTGTGACCAACATGGGGCAGATTCTTTCAGATCGCACCTTGTCTTTGATCACCTCTTTGGCGATCGATTTGAAGCGTGATGTTCTGCCTAAGGAAAACGGCAGCACATTGAATACGGCGATGCTGGTGGATTTGGTGGGGGAGCGATATCTGGAGTGCATGTTATTGCACGATTTCTCCGTTTATAAATCCAAAGTAGCTGAAATTGATTATGTACGCTCCTGCAACAGTGCTATCAGCCAGAGCATCGTAATGAAAGCCGCAAAAAATCCAAAGTCATATTACTATCAGGCTTTGTTGGTTTATATGGGCCGAGCTGGGCATATCACTCTTTTCGCGAATACCCAGTACGAAAGCTATTTGAGCTACTCAGGAAAGCGTCCGGACTTTGCAAAATACCGCGATGGTCTTTACGTCAACTTTGAGGAGCCTGTGGCAGGCGACCGAATGTATCTGACCGTGTTTGATTCAATGAATCGTCCCGTGGGACGCATTCGCTTTTAAAGTCCAACTCACTTTTGTGTTCGGTGAGACATTCATCCCCGAACACTAAATGTTCTTTTGCTCATAAAGTTTCAAGATTCAAGATTTCTTGACCGATAAGATGTCATGCTTAACTTGGCTCGTATTAGAAAGCAATTTGGGAGTAATCTCAGTAGGACTGTTGTCCTATTTCTGTTTTCTATTCTGTTAAGCTCCTGCACACTGGAACTCAAATTATCCGAGTTGGCCGAGTTGAGTGGCCTTTCAAATGTAACAGGGCAGCTTGTAGGCTATTCAGCGACATCAGGCATGTCCGTTCAGACCTTAGGGCAGAGTTGCACATCACCAACTGCTTATCTATATAAGATGAAATCTTCAGGAGAGCTGGAGTCACCAGCCCTGGATTCAATGACCATTGATGCCGATGGCAAATATAGCTTTTCCAGTCAGGCCATCGGAAAGTCCGACTATGCAGGGACTTTGCTGGTGGAAGTACGTGATTGCTCTTCACGAGTCTACTATCGTCCAGTTACTGGCAGCGCAAATCAGGACGTCACGATGGCGTCATCTTTATTGGGTTTCGTCATGTACACGAGCCAAAAAGATTCCCTTTTTAATGCACTTAACACGGACCCAAAGAATCTGACTTTGTTGATGGCGATGTTGAACAGCGCTTCAAGTGCGCAACAGGCCTATGACATTCTGATTGCCAGTGACGAGGCAACGACTCGCTTCACGAACTTGTTTGGATTCAGTCCAGTTACTTTGTTGGATGCGGCACCTTATGTGGAGTCAGTAGCGACACCTGCTGCCGGTCAGGAAAAAGTTGCGTTGGAACTTAAGGCGCATGCCGTTCATTGGTCCACGGCCTACGATATAGTCTATCAATGGAAATTGGATGATCAGGTTGTCGGAACTGGAAGTGAGTTTTTATATACACCTTCAGGGGATTCCCAAGGCAGCCATACGTTGACTTTGACGATAGGGAAGAATGACGGCAGCAGCGCCGTGGATCTGACTAAAGAGCACAAGGTTGTCACTTCAACTTTGAGTATCACCAATAATGTGCTGCCGCAGCCGGTGAATTTTGTGATTTCGAATCCTGCGCAGGCCAGCACTCATCCCATCAACTCCAGAAGTGTTACTGTGACTCTATACACAGGGGCCGCATTGGCGTCCTGTGATTCTTTTAAAGGATTGCTAATCAATGAAAGTGCAGCGGTTCCAGCTTCGTCGGCGGATTTCCCAGTCACTTGTACGCAAAACAATTCTCAGGACTTGAACTATACAATTGCCTCCAGCGGAGATGGCGTAAAAACACTTTACCTTTGGGCAAAGGATTCTGCGGGAGTCATCTCTCAAGTACCGACCTCTGTGAGTGTCACCTTGGATACAGCTATTCCGACGGTGACCATCACGACTCAGCCATTGGCGCAGAGTAAATCATCTTCACAAAGTATTTCCTTTACCGGTGATGACGGTGTCGGAAGTATAGACTATTTTGAATGTAAACTGGATTCCAGTGCCTGGACCGCGTGTTCTAGTCCTGCCGTATTTAGTGGTTTGGCTGAGGGTGATCACACAGTGGCAGTGCGTGCTGTTGATGCCGCGGGAAATGTTTCAGTTCCTGACTCTAAGACGTGGCATATTGATTTAACGGCTCCGATTTTGACACTAACTGGTCCCGGTGTATTGACGAATTCCTTGTCGGCGTCATTTACATTGTCAGCGACTGACAGTGGTGGTTCCGGTCTGGCTGGCTATTCCTGCAGTGTGGATGGCGGCGCTTATGCAAGCTGTACTGCAATTACAAGTTTGGTGCTTGCAGCTGGCTCTCACAGTTTCAAAGCCCGGGCATTCGACGGTGCTGGTAATAATTCAGCCATTCAGACATATAATTGGACCATCGATACGACGGCTCCCACTGTCACATTAACTTCAAAACCACTGGCAACCACAAACTCTCAAAGTGCGAATTTTTCTTTTGTCGGAAGTGACACTGGCGGGGGCAGTATTGCCGGTTATGAGTGCGCACTTGATGCCGCGGCCTATGCAAGTTGCTCCACGCCTAAATCTTATGCGGGTCTGTCTGATGGTGGACATACATTTAAAGTCAGAGCCACGGACACAGCGGGTAACCTGGGGACAGCAACAACGTATGCATGGACTGTGGATACATCGACTCCGATGGCGTCCATTATCACTTATCCCGACTCAGTGACAAATCAAACGACAGCGACATTTACTTTTTCGGCGACGGCCCCTTCGGGTGGTTCGATCACCGGTTATGAATGCCAAATAAACTCCGGATCGTGGGCGGCATGTTCATCTCCGAAATCGTACAATTCTTTGGTGCAAGGCAGTTACACTTTTGGTGTGCGCTCTATCGATAACAATTCAAATCCCAGCGCCGCAACTAATTATGACTGGGTTGTGGATACCACGTTGCCGGTTTTAACTTTGGATCAAACACCGGCGTCCTTGACGAATTCCCAGACGGCGCAGTTTCTGTTTTCAGCAACTGATTCTGGTGGTGGTGCGATTGACGGATACTCCTGCCAACTTGATGGGGGAGGCTATGCTGATTGCTCAAGCCCGCGCGATTTAAGTGCACTGACTCAAGGCAGTCATACTTTTGACGTCAGAGTCAAAGACACCGCAGGAAATACCAGCACTGTTCACTCTCACACATGGTCCGTGGATTTGGCGGCGCCAACTTTGACGTTGTTGACGACTCCTGCCGCGCTGACAAATTCCACGACAGCACAATTCACATTCAGCGCCGGTGATTCTGGCGGTGGTGCAATCGCCGGATACTACTGCAGTCTGGACGGCGTCACAGCAAGTTCATGTGTATCCGGAGTCACTTACAATGCGCTAGCCGGTGGCGTGCATACCTTTGAGGTTTACACGACCGATACCGCAGGAAATAATTCAGCCGTAGCAAACTTCAGTTGGACAGTGGATGTGATCGCTCCCGTACTTTCAATTACCGGTAAACCCGCAGCAAATTGGAACTCGGCGGCGGCTGTATTTTCATTTGTTGCCACGGACACGGGTGGTGGAGCAGTCGCAGGATATCAATGTAAGATTGATGGCGGTGCCTATACTTCGTGTTCATCAGGTGTGATCTATAGTGCTCTGGCAGAAGGAAACCATCAGTTCCAAGTCTACGCAACGGATACTGCCGGCAATCAAAGTGCCGTGCAATCGTACTCCTGGGTGGTGGACACGGTGGTGCCTGCGGTGACTATTGCGACTCCTGCGGGAAGTCCAATTGTAGTTCCAGTGGGTTCGGTCAGTTCTTATACAATTAGCGGAGCATGTTCAGAAGATGGCAGCACTGTGACTATTGCTGGATTATCCGGCGTGACTGCCGCATGTTCTGGTGGCAATTGGACTGCGAATTTGAATCTGACGGCTTTGATTGATGGATCTTACACTTTAAGTGCAAGTCAAACGGATGTGGCCGGTAACGTAGGATCATCATCTTCTAAAATCATAATCAAGGATACAACAGCTCCCGCCATCTCCTTGACGACACCAACGGCAGCAGCAGGTGGCGGCACCCTAAGTATTAACTGGATTGTGACAGAGGCAAACGTGCCATCCAGTTCTTCATTCAGCGTTGAAATTTATGATGGTTCTTCGTGGACTTCCTTTGGTAATCTTTCGGCGACGGCAGGCTTGAACTCTGCCAAGGCTTACAATCTAAATACTGTCGCGGCTCCGTCTTGGAATACATCATCTGCGCGTGTTCGTGTGACTTTGACTGATCAAGCAGGAAATGCGACGACCAGCACCTCAAATTCCTTCACGATTGACAGCGGTGCGCCAGTTCTGTCGTCCTTCACTTTGAATAATGGGGTGACGACCACGACAAACAACAACGTAAAGGTTGCGGTTTCTGCTTCTGATGCACTTACTAATATTTCTAAAATTTGTATGCAAACCACCAGCAGTATTCCAACGTCCTCCGATGGTTGCTGGGTTTCAGTCAGTTCTTATGGTCTGACGGCAGCAAAAACTTTGAGTACATCCAGCATCTACTACAACGTGGGTTTGTCTTCAGGAACTTATCCGATTTACATTTGGTTGATGGATGCAGTTGGAAACATTTCAACGAATGCCGCAACCAGTGGCGTTGACTCAGGTTCTATCGTGTACAATTCACCACTGCCTCCAGTGATTAGTGCCATTCAACTGACGGCCACCGACACTCCAGGAACTCCACCAGCGGGAACAGATTTGGTTGCCGGTGCAGGGAATTCAGTCTACGTGAAATGGAATATTTCCAGCGTAACGGGATTGTCGGCTTCTCCGATCCAAATTCTTTACACGACCGATGATTCCACAGAGGCCGGGACTTTGGCTTCGGGATTGGGCAATACGGCAAACGGCGGTTGTTCCGTGACAGCAGGGTTCACGGGATGTGCGGTGCTTTCGGCTCCGGTGGGAACTTACTTCCGCATAAAACTGAAAGTAACAGATGCCTTGGGCTTCTCGACGAATATCGTCAGTAACCCTTTGAATTCAGGATCCGTGAACTTCCTTGCTGGGAATACGGATCTGGGGTTGGGCTCCAGTGCAAAATCAGCGGTGATGTTGCCTTCCGGAAACAACTCTTTAGCGGTTCTGGATGATGGACGTATTTTTGTGGTCGATACCCGTGGCTTGGCCTGGGTGAATCCGACAACGGGTGTGTATGAAATGCTTGCGACCTATGCGGCGACGGCGTCGGGTGATGGTGGACCTCTTACCAGCGCGAAATTTAAATCGGTGAATGGCATTTGGGTTGATACCAATAATGACATCCTGGTGGCGGACTATAGATCTATTCGTAAGATCAATACCCGCGTCAGCCCAATGACCGTCACCAGATTTATTGGTGGTGGTTCAACTTCCGGTGACTACGTTTCAGGTGCTTTGAACTATCTGGCAACGGCGGATATTACGAAGCTGACGGTGGCGGCAAATGGGGATGTTTATTTCCGTGATGCCAGCGGGCATAAGTTAAGAAAATACACGGCAGCTGCAGATACCATCAGCACGATCACGTTCACGGGTACGGGAAATACCTTTTCCAGCAGCCAGGATAATACAAAGTGTACGACGGCCTCGTACTATATGACCTTTGATGATTCGGGCAATATCAATAATTTGATTTGGTGGATGCAAATCGGTGGTAATGCAAACTGTCCGTTCTCGACGGCCACAAATGAGGGCCGCGTTTCTGCCCAAGTGGATCCAGTGACCGGTGTTAGTTTTCTGCCGGCTCCGGGTTACATCAAGGCCAGCGGTGGTTTCCGTGACTTTGCAAACTTTTATCATGATCGCAGCGGTAATGCCTATGCAGCCTACAATGGAAATGGCTCCGTTCAGTCGATTTTCAAATTCAATCCTGCAACCCTGAAGTGGGTTCAGCTTTATGGCACAAACAAAGCCGGGACCTGTGCTGAAGATACTCCGCAAAACAACTGTGCTATTTCTGCGCAGGCGCTGGCTTTTAACAGTCAGGGACAGATTTTCTATATCGACTCCAAAGCCAAGGCAGTTCGCACGATTGCGGCTGATGGCAAAATTAAAACGTTGGTGGGAGATCGACTGGGTTCAGATGATGGACGTCAGGCGCTTGCTGTTCGCTTTGCCAATTTGACGGATGTGAAGTCTTGGAACTCCTCAGGGCAAAGTTATATTACTGTGTTTGACTTAACGGATATTCGTATTCGTGAATTTATGCCGGGGAATACAATCTACACTGTTGCCGGTGTTCAGTGGGCAGGCACTCCAAGTGTGGGATCTGTTGCGTTTGAAAGTCCGTTGGGAACTTCATCTGATAACTATCCATCACGTATGCAGGTCGCGGCGAATGGTGATATCTATATGCCTCGTGGAGGCAGTTACTTCTCGAAAATCACGCGCTCCACTGGATTGTGGTCGGACGTTTGGACTGGATATGATTACGGTCCGGCTATTGTTGCCATGAGTAGCAACGCAATTTTGACGAACACCTTTAGCTATAATTCAACTTACGGTGCGGTAGATTCACGCTACAATTTGTGGGATTCCATCGCCAATACTTTGACGAAGGTTGTCTACTATGGAGGAGGCGTTACCACTCCAAGCACAATTTGTGCTGACGGTACGGCATTGAACGCTTGTTTGGTTACCGGTTTAACTAAGGACTCTGGTTATCAGGGGGCTTTTGATTACGTCACAAATATGTGGTTGCTTCCAGAGTACAATTTAAAGCGTATCGCTCAGTTTAATGCGAATGGCAGTGGAACCATGGGAACATTCTTTACGACTCCACGCAACTTCTCGCGCTTTGCTCTAAATCGCACCGCGGATCTTTCCAAAAACTATATCTATACCTGCGGGACGGATGGAAAGCTGTATAAGTATGATCTAAATAATGCCGGCGCGGAAACTCCGCTGACTCTGCCTAATTCCACTATCACTTGTGCAAGTAGTGTTGCTTACGATAGTCAGCGCAATTCATTGTTGTTCATTTATTCACAAAACGGTCTAAAGGGTGTGGCCGAGTACGTGAATCCATAGTTATGCGATCTTGGCGCGAACCAAAGGAACTACTTTGGTGCCGTAAAACTCAATGCACTTCATCAGGTCCTCATGGGGCAATGTACCCAGACTGTATTTTAAATCAAAGCGTGCGGCTCCCAGGTGTTTGACCGTCGTGGCGATTTTATCGGCGACTGTTTCAGGTGACCCGACATACAGTGATCCTTCAGGACCAATTTGATGTTCAAATTGCTCTTTGGTGATCGGTGGCCAGCCCCGATCACGTCCAATTCGATTCATCATATTGCGATAATGGGGCCAGATGGTTTCCTTGGCTTCTTCGTCAGTGGCGGCAATAAATCCAGGGGAGTGGACGCCCACTGGCTGAGACTTTTGATTAAACTGGCTCAGGGATTTGTAATACAGATCCACAAATGGCTTGAACGCCTTGGGATCACCACCGATGATTGCGAGCATCAGGGGAAATCCATAGTGAGCGGCACGCAAGACTGATTTAGGTGTTCCGCCCACACCAATCCAGGTTTTCAGCTTTCCTGCGGGTTGGGGATAGACACTTTGATTCGTCACGGGCACTCGCGTGTTACCTTGCCAGTTCACTGGATTGCCTTTTAAAAGTTGTGCAAATAGATCCAGCTTCTCTTCAAATAGTTCCTCATACTTTTCCAAATCAAATCCAAAAAGAGGAAAAGACTCGATAAAAGAGCCCCGTCCCATAATCACTTCGGCGCGACCATTGGAAATCGCATCGATGGTTGAAAATCTTTGGAAGACGCGGATAGGGTCGTCGGAACTCAACACAGTGACGGCGGATCCCAGGCGAATTTTCCGGGTCTTGGCTGCGATCGCGGCAAGGACTATTTCCGGTGCGGAAACAGCGAAGTCATCACGGTGATGCTCGCCCACACCAAAAAAATCCAAACCCAATTGATCTGCCAGAACACCTTCAGCGACTACATTGCGAATCACCTGATCTTGGGTAAGACTTTTGCCATTTAAATCATAAGTGACATCGCCAAATGTATCCAGACCCATTTCAAGTTGTACCGCCATAAAAACTCCTGCTGCCATAAGTGTAGCGGGAGTTTGACGCAATTAAAATTGTAAATGTGCACAAAGTTGATAGGATGATCAGATCGAGGTCGAGATGTCATACTGCCGCGCCATCACTCATATGTCAGAAGAGAAAAAAGCCATTCATAAGCCCTACCATGATAAGGCCTATGGATTTCCTATACACGATGACAATGAACTGTTTTGTCGTTTGATTTTAGAGATCAATCAAGCAGGGCTTAGCTGGGAAACCATTCTAAAAAAGCAGGATTCATTTCGGAAGGCTTATCATAACTTCAATATCAAAAAGATAGCGGCCTATAAGGCGGCTGATCGCAAACGCTTGATGGCAGATCCCGGCGTGATTCGCAATCGGCTTAAAATCAACGCGGCCATCGAAAATGCCAAGGCTATTTTGCTGCTGCAAAAAGAATTTGGGTCCTTTGAAAAGTGGCTCGCGCATCATCATCCATTAAGCAAAGAAGAATGGGTGAAGTTGTTCAAAAAGACTTTCAAATTTACGGGCGGGGAAATCGTGAACGAATTTTTATTGAGCGCGGGGTACTTACCGGGAGCCCATGACAAGGATTGCCCTGTCTTCAAGAAAGTAATGAAAGCGAAACCTTTGTGGAACTCCAAGAGTAAGAAGAAGTAGAGTATGAGTAATGCAGATTCACTTTCAGAACTAAGTCAGCTGGTTCAACAATTCTGCACCGAGCGGGATTGGGATCAATTTCATCCTCCCAAAGATCTGGCCATCGGCATGTCGACCGAAGCCAATGAACTTTTGGATCTGTTTCGCTTTAAATCGGACGCAGAGATTCAGGAAAAATTGCAGTCGGCAGAATTTAAAGAACAAGTCTCTGACGAACTGGCCGATGTTTTTTTCTTTGTGCTGAGATTTGCGCAGATGAATAAAATTGACCTATCAGCGGCATTGGCAGGAAAACTTAAAAAGAATGCAGCGAAGTACCCGGTGGAATCAGCCCGGGGATCCAACAAAAAATACAATGAAAGCTAGCGACCGCCAAGCTCCAGTGAAATCATTTTCGCCATAGGTCCAATCAACACGGTGCTGTCTTCATTTGCAGCACTAATGTAAAGATCCACTTTCGGGAAGTAGCGCACAGTGATCGTCGCATCCAGTGTTTCGCAGTTTTTTGCCGGAGTCGTCACCGAGTGTCGGCGACACATTACCGGGCGATGTTCGTAAACACTGCAAGAACCTTCTGAATTTAAAAAGACACAAGGGTTGTCCTGATTGCGCATACCTTGCTTCCATAGCGGGTCTTGAAGTTCACGAAGACTTTGGCGATGCAAGCGGTTCCGATCAATCGGGTGGCCATCAAGAATCAGCTGGCTCAGGATTTGTGCTTCGTGGTTGGTGATTTCAACTTCCATGTGACAGCAGGCCGAGCAGCCCTTAAAGCAACTCACTTGGATTTCTTTTTCTGAGTCAATCTCTGAATCCACAAGCTGGTGCAGGGTGCGGGCGCGCAAAGTATCCGGCGACACCGTCTGAAGCTCCCCACTCACACGGCTTAGTTCTGCATCCAAATTGTGCAGAAAGGACGTGAATGTTTCCGCATCCATTTTTTCCTGGAAATCATGAACAAAGTTTTTAAAAGACTTCGTCAAGCGGGGATGTTGGGTTAAGAAATCATTCAGGCTCATTGATTGAGTTTAGCTTTGTTTGCTAGGATTAGCCATGACTTTACCACTTCAATACTTTCAGCTCTGGCTGCTTAAGTTCTTCACATTTTTACTGGGATGTATGTCCTGTTTTTTCTTTCAGGCAAAAATGGGTATGTCCACGGTCGAAGCTGCGGCTTTGACCGGACTGCTGGGAACTTTTATCCCTGCTACCAAGCGAATTGAAAGCAATCACGTTCATGCGAACATTTATATGGGCGCCTTTGTCGCCATGGGTTCCAAAGTCACCGAGCAAGGATTCTGGGAGATCCTGCTGGTCTCTGCGATTGGCTCTTTGATTTACTTTGTGATGAGTCGTTACTTTAAAGGCATGGGCGGGCGTTTGGGCACCATCGCTTTTATCTCGTCACTTCTGGGACTGGCACTGAAGGTGATGGTATGACGTTGTTTGGAGTCTTGCTGGTTTCAGTGCTTGGGGCGCAAGCGACATATTTTTTGATTCACCAGAAACATTGGCCAACGGTCAGAGCTTCGGCATTTCCGGCGTTGCTCTTTGTGATTTTCCTAAGAGTGTCTGGTGTGAACTGGGATGGCGCCCTTCAAGGGGCCTTCTTTGGTGCCACCTTCGTGGGGATGACAGATAAATCCCGCCTTGGTTGGAAAAGAGTGTTAGTTGCCAGTTTGGTGTATGGTGTGGTCTTTACTTTCCTGATTCCACTTGCGAGAGGAATTGGCGGAGGTTTGGGAGCTGCGGCCTTTGCATCTTGTTCGGTTGTCTACTTTGCAACGGGTGTTATCAAGAAGTTTCAGAAAGCTTAGCACTGAAGAGTTTGTACTATGCGGGACTTATCATAGACTGCTTGATGTTTCGTTCCGTCGTTGCTTAGATTTAGGGCATGACAAACAACTATTTTTCCTCACCCTTTGCCGGCAAATCCCTCAAAGATCAAACAACTCATCCCAATATAATTGTGGGTGAGCACAGTTACTACTCGGGTTATTATCACGGACACTCCTTTGACGAGTGTGCCTGGTATTTACCTCGTGATCGCAGCGATGTGGATAAGCTCTATGTTGGGAAATATTGCTCCATCGGTTCCGGAGCCATCTTTATGATGGCGGGCAATCAGGGCCACAGGAAAGAGTGGATCTCGACATATCCTTTCGCGTTCATAACAAATAATCCTGTCTATGCCGAGGCTCAAAATGGCTATCGTGCTGCCGGCGACACCGTGATTGGCAATGATGTGTGGATTGGTGCTGAAGCGATGATTATGCCGGGAGTGCGCATTGGTGATGGTTGTATCATCGGCGCCAGAACTCTGGTTGCAAAAAATGTGGAACCATATTCTATCGTCGCCGGAAGTCCCGGGGAAGTTGTCAGAAAAAGATTTTCCGATCCGGAAATCTCGATGCTGGCTGAAATGAAGTGGTGGGATTGGTCCGACGACATGCTAAAAGATGCCATGCCGATTTTGACCAGCAATGAAATTGTGAATCTGTATCGCTACTGGGAAAAACGTAAAGTTCAGTCTCCAGTTGATGCTTTGTAAGCACCTTTGCGCAGATTGATTCCGTATTCCAAAAAAGCTTTCATGGCGCAGATCATCTGTGACCAACCCATGCAGTTGCCGTAGGAGGATTTGATGCCTTCTTCGGTGTCAGGCCATCCGGTTTCATACACTTTTACTTTGGTTTCAGCCGAGTTCAACGCTTCAAAGTGAAACTCGACATTATTCCAACCACCGGTGGTGTTTTCCCATTCGAACATGATTAATTTGTCCTGAACGACTTGTTTGGATTTAACATTAAAGGGACCGGGGAAGTCGGCGAATTCCCATTCAACTGTTTCACCTTGTTTCAACGGCGCTGAGG
Source organism: Bdellovibrio sp. GT3 (assembly GCF_037996765.1). Classification (NCBI taxonomy): domain Bacteria; kingdom Pseudomonadati; phylum Bdellovibrionota; class Bdellovibrionia; order Bdellovibrionales; family Pseudobdellovibrionaceae; genus Bdellovibrio; species Bdellovibrio sp. GT3. The sequence goes on from NZ_JBBNAD010000003.1 coordinate 51,493, forward strand.
CATGCCCCGTTACAAAGTAAGAACTGATTTTCTTGTTGTCATAGACTGCGGCAAAAACCTCAGAGACGGGTTTTTGAATTATAATCCACACTTCGAACTTTGGAATCATGGGTAACCTCCACGGGAGATTTAATCATTGATCGAATTGTGAATCGTTGTAAAGTGAATCCATGACATCTTTCGCCAGTGAATTGCAGTGGATTGAACAGAACTTCCGTGAAATCAAAGAGTCCGATCAGGTCTCTTTGGATATGCGCTATGCCAGCGTGAACAATTTTATGAGCCAGGATATTTACGAGGGCTTTGGCCGTTGCTTTGTGGCGCCAGTCACCTACGAGATGTTCATGCGCGCCTGTGAAAACTTAAAGAAAAAACATCCCACCTTGAAGTTTGTTATCTGGGATGCGCTTCGTCCGCGCAGCATTCAGGCAAAGTTTTATCAGTACCTGGAAGGCACTCCTTTTCAGAACTATGTAGCAGCACCTTATCCGGGATCTTTGCATAACTTCGGCATGGCGATGGATCTAAGCTTGCGAGAGCGAGACGGGGACTATCTGGACATGGGCACAGGCTTTGATGACTTCCGGGATCTGGCTCAGCCAAAACTAGAACAGAAGTTTTTGAAGTCGGGGGAGTTGAGCAATTTGCAATTTAGCAATCGCATGATTCTAAGAAACCTGATGGAGAACGAAGGCTTCAAAGTTTTGGAGCATGAGTGGTGGCATTTCAATACTCTTCCTAAAGATCAGGTTCACGGGAAGTTTCCAATTTTAGAGTAGTGTCGTGTTTTGGGTAAAAAAATAGCCCTGGAGAATGAAGGGTTTCGCCAGGGCTTAGAGGGACTCTTGTTCTTAAGGAACTCAATGTTTTTTAAGGGAAGAGCGAAGCAACATCATTGCATAAATGCTCTCCAACACGAGTTAAAAGTCCGTAAGGCAGCCCCGTTCTAAATTAAAAATCAGCCATCAAATCCCCAAAGGCGCCTGCCGGTTTTTTGATACACACCATGTCAGCAACGGGTGATGCGTGTCGCCATTTTGTCGTATTGGTCTAGATGTTTTTTGCGGCGCTTACAGATGCTAAAGTGGAGTCTGATAAGTAGTTGAAAACACTAGTGTAAATTTGGCAGTTTTGAGGGGCTAAAAAAACTCATTCTGCACCTTGACGGAATGCCATCCGAACCCACATTTATCCTGTGTTATTCAAGCTTTAATTAATAAATGCCAAATCCAGGTGGGCATTTAAGGAGAAATCAAACATGGGTAAAATTATTGGTATCGACTTAGGGACGACAAACTCATGCGTCGCTATTATGGAGGGCGGAGAAGCCAAAGTTCTTGTGAACGAAGAAGGCGCTCGCACAACTCCATCGGTTGTTGCTTATACAAAAGACGGTGACCGTCTTGTTGGTCAAATCGCTAAACGTCAAGCGGTGACGAATCCAGAGAATACAATCTACTCTGCGAAACGTTTCATCGGTCGTCGTTTCGAAGAGATTTCTGAAGAAATCAAACTGGTTCCTTACACTGTTGTTGCTAAAGGCAATGACTGTGCATTCAAAGTTCAAGGCAAAAACGTATCTCCAGAAGAGATCGGTGCGGCAGTTCTTGGTAAACTTAAAAAAGTTGCTGAAGACTATTTGGGCGAGCCGGTAACTGAAGCAGTTGTGACTGTTCCAGCTTACTTCAACGATGCTCAACGCCAAGCTACTAAAGATGCGGGTCGTATCGCAGGTCTTGAAATCAAACGTATCATCAATGAGCCAACAGCGGCGGCATTGGCGTACGGTATGGATAAGAAAAAAGAAGAGAAGATCGCTATCTTCGACTTCGGTGGTGGTACATTCGATATCTCCATCCTGGAAGTTGGTGACGGTGTTGTTGAAGTTCGTTCTACGAACGGTGACACTCACTTGGGTGGTGACAACTTCGATACAGTTATCTTGGAATGGTTGATCACTGAGTTCAAAAAAGACCAAGGTATCGATTTGAAAAACGATAAAATGGCTCTTCAACGTCTTAAAGAGGCAGCTGAGAAAGCTAAAATCGAGCTTTCATCTGCACAAGAGACTGAAATCAATTTGCCATTTATTACTGCAGACCAAACAGGTCCTAAGCATTTGCAAACGAAATTGACTCGCGCAAAATTCGATCAAATGACTGAAGATCTGGTTAAACGCTCTATGGAGCCTTGCCGCAAAGCTTTGGCTGATGCTGGTATGAAAGCTTCTGAAATTGACGAAGTTGTATTGGTGGGTGGTTCTACACGTATCCCTTCAATCCAAAAAGCAGTTAAAGAATTCTTCGGCAAAGAGCCAAACCGTACAGTGAACCCGGACGAAGTTGTTGCTATCGGTGCAGCAGTTCAGGGTGGCGTTCTTGCGGGTGACGTGAAAGACGTGTTGTTGCTAGACGTGACTCCATTGTCTCTTGGTATCGAAACTTTGGGTGGTGTGATGACTCCGCTTATCGAGCGCAACACGGCGATTCCTACTAAGAAATCTCAAGTGTTCTCGACGGCAGCTGACAATCAACCAGCCGTAGATATCCACGTTCTTCAAGGTGAGCGTAAGATGGCTGGCGACAATAAAACACTAGGTCGTTTCGAACTAGTGGGTATTCCACCAGCTCCACGTGGCGTTCCTCAAGTTGAAGTAACATTCGACATGGACGCGAACGGTATCTTGCACGTATCGGCGAAGGATATGTCTTCAGGTAAGACTCAAAACATTAAGATCACTGCACAAAGTGGTATGTCTGAAGCGGAAATCAAACAAGCCGTTGCGGATGCTGAAGGTCACGCAGAAGAAGATAAGAAAAAAGCTGAGGCAGTGACTCACAGAAATAACCTGGACAACTTGGTTTACCAAACTGAGAAATTGATCAAGGATTCTGGTTCTCAATTACCTGAGGCGGAAGTTAAAACTGCGAACGATGCTATCGCTGATGCTAAAAAAGTTCTTGAGAACAAAGGCGCATCTGCTGATGAATTGAAAGCGGCTTTCGACAAGCTTCAAGCTTTGACTCACACCATGACTTCTGAGCTTTACAAAAAGCAAGGAGCTCAAGGTGATGCTGGTCAAGGTGCACCAGGTGCAGACGCTGGTGCTGGCGGCGAGAAAAAAGCTGACGGCGACGATGTGATCGACGCTGACTACAAAGACGTAAACTAAGTTTTCGTTGAAATACTTGTAAAAAACCAAAAAGCCCCTGGGGAAACCCAGGGGCTTTTTGGTTTTTGGTACGGACACACTTTCTCCAGGGCGAAGGGGGGCATCTCTGGGATACCTTTTGCTTCACAGGTTCGTGGCTAGCCTGTAGTCTTTAGCTATGGAATTAGTTGATGTCTTTAAAGGTGCTCGCGTCGAAAAGTTTAAACGTGGTGATGTCCTCTACAAAATGGGAGAGGATCCACGGAGCATCTACTTTCTGATCGAAGGTTTGGTAGGTCTGGTGGTCTGGAGTGAGTCGGGAAAAGATCATTTGCTCCGTCTATTTAAAAAGAATCAAATATTTGGGCATCGCAGTTTTTTTGCGCAGGAGCCATATCATGCTTCGGCTACAGTGATCGAAGATGCCACGGTTTATGTGATTTCCAAAGAGGAAATGCGAGACCGTATGAAGGGAAATTGCGATCTGGCGGAAAAGCTTTTGCAAACCCTGGCGGCGGAGTTACGCCGGGCCGAAGAGAAGCAGGTTGTTTTGACCGAAAAGGACGTCACTGCGCGGATCGCTGAGGCCGTTGTTTACTTCAAGGATTTTCATCCAACACACTCCTGGACTCGGCAGGAGATTGCTGATTTTTGTGGAACGACAGCCGCAACAGTGATTCGAACGCTGGCAAAATTTGTTGATGACGGCCTCATTGAACAACGAGGCCGCGAGATCATAATTCTAAATAAGGATGAGTTACTGTCTCAAGGGTAGCTTGACGTAACTGACGCCGTTGTCTTCAGGCTCTGGTAAATGCCCTGCGCGGATGTTGATCTGAATACTGGGCAACAAAAGCTTGGGAGCGCTTAAAGCAGTATCCCTGTTTTTTCTGAACGCCACAAATTCCTCTTTTGTGGTGTCTTCTTTTAGTTGAATATTCTTTTCCTTTTCCTCACCAACTGTTGTTTGGAATTTTAGTTCGCGTCCCTCAGGCTGATAGTCATGACAGACGAATACCCGCGTCGTGTCTGGCAGCGTGTAGATTCTCTTTGTGATGGAATCAAACAGGGCGTCGGCACTGCCGGCGGGAAAGTCACAGCGACCAGTACCGGAATCCGGCATGAAGATCGCGTCACCAGTAAACAGAGCATCCTCGATAAGGTAGGAGGAGCACGCCGGCGTGTGACCTGGTGTAAAAAGAGTTTTAATTTTTAATGAGCCGGCCTGCAAGATTTCCTCGTCCTTTAAAAGAATATCGAAGTGCACTCCGAAGGTATTAAAGTCTTTGGTCAGATTGAAGACAGGATTGAATAGTCGCTGAACTTCAAGGATGCGCTCACCAATGGCGACTTTTATTTCAGGATAGATTTTTTTAATGAGCTGCGAACTGGAGAGGTGATCTGCATGGGCATGGGTTTCCATCACAAAGTGTGGCTTAAGCTGAAGCTCATTCAGATATGAAATCACTTTATCCATTGATCCTGTGGATAGCTTTGAGCTGCCTGGATCATAGTCCCAGACGGGATCGATGATCACCGCATCCCGGGTTTTCGGATCGTGAACTACATAGGTCAATGTCGATGTGGCTGAATCAAAGAAGTGTTGAATTTGGATGTTTTTCATTTTGAGACTCCTTGCTTATGGGTCCTCGTATTTGTTTTAGATTAGGTTTTTCCCAAAGGAATCGTTATGTCGGCCATCATAATGGGCTGGCCACGCATGATTTAGGATCAAAAGAGTCAAAAGGAGTTTTTTTATGCGTGAGATAATATGCGAAGAACTAAAGAAAAGGCTGGGCCACATTCGCATTGTCGATGTTCGCACACCAGAGGAATTCACGGGAGAGTTGGGACATATTCACAACTCAGAGCTGATCACCCTCGGGCCGGATTTGGAGTCTTTTTTAAAAGAGCAATCCAGAGAACAGGAGATTGTCTTTGTCTGCCGTAGCGGTGCGCGCTCGGGTCAAACGACTCTCCTTAGTGAAGAACTTGGATATGTAAACACTTACAATTTGGTTGGCGGCATGCTTCGTTGGAACGAACTAGGCTACGCAAAGGAGAGATAGATGATGCAGTCAATACTTTCAGCCTTGAGCGGAGGCGCTTTGATTGGTTTAGCGGCCTCTTTGATGTTGATTCTGAATGGCCGGGTCACCGGCATCAGCGGGATCGCGAATGGGCTGTTAACAAAAAATAAAGGTGATTACCTATGGCGATTCGCCTTTATCGGTGGACTTGTTTTAGGTGGTGCAGTGCTGGGGCAGGTAATGCCGCAAGCTTTGGAGAGTACGATTTCACGCGAGACCTGGGTCATAGCCTTGGCGGGCGTGATCGTGGGTTTTGGAACGGTCTATGGCAGTGGTTGTACGAGTGGTCATGGTGTTTGCGGGATATCCCGTCTTTCACCTCGTTCTCTGGTGGCTACCGCGGTGTTTATTGCTATCGGAATGTTGACAGCAACAGTTTTGAAAATGGTTGTGGGGTTTTAAATGAAAAAGCAAAATCATATGAGAGTGGGAGTGGCCTTGGGGGTGGGTTTTTTATTTGCCCTGGGGTTGGGAGTTTCCGGAATGACTCAGCCCCAAAAAGTAATTGGATTTCTGCAACTGGGTGAAGGCTGGGACCCGTCGTTAATTTTTGTGATGGTGGGGGCTATTCCGGTTAATGCATTATTCTATTTTCTGTTTAAGAAAAAACAGAGTCCACTGTTAGATACCAAGTGGCATGTGCCCACCTCACGCGAGATTTCCAAGCCGTTGGTAATCGGAAGTGCGCTTTTTGGATTCGGATGGGCATTGGGAGGTTACTGTCCCGGGCCGGCGTTGACTTCGGTTGGCAGCGGTTCTCAGGCGGCAGTGATTTTTGTTGGTGCCATGTTCGGCGGAATGATTCTGCATCGTTTTTATCAACGCTTGCAAAGTTCAAAGTGAGGAAGTCATGGAATTGTTGGGATATGTAGGTGCAGTCGTCATAGGTCTATCCCTGGGGCTTTTGGGTGGAGGAGGCTCCATTCTGGCAGTTCCATTGTTGGTCTATCTGTTTAAAGTTCCTGCGGGGACTGCAACTTTCTACTCACTTTTTATTGTGGGGTTGACGAGTGCAGTGGGGTTTGTCAAAGCGGCTCAAGCCAAACAAGTTAATTTATCCGCGCTGGCTGTATTTGCGATTCCAAGTATGGCCGGAGTTCTGGTGGTTCGTCGGCTGATTTTGCCGACCGTACCGACCGTTGTGGATTTTAGCGTGGGGTCGATCAGCAAGGATGCACTTATTCTGATCGCTTTTGCGGTGGTCATGTTAATGGCCTCAGTGGCGATGATCAAACCTCGCGCCAAGGAAACCTCGCAGCAAAAAGATCCTTTATGGATTTCGGCCGGAAAGGCCTTAAGTGTTGGCGCCGTAACCGGATTCGTAGGGGCCGGCGGCGGGTTTCTTATCGTTCCGGCATTGGTGGTTATGAATAGCTTACCGATGAAGATCGCGGTGGGAACATCACTGGGAATTATTGCCCTCAACTCATTCTTTGGTTTCTTCAGTGATGCCATCGGTGGAATGAGTGTGGACTGGAGTTTTGTTTTAAAGATCTCCGCTCTGGCGGTCGTCGGAATTGTGTCGGGACAACAATTAGGAAAAAGAACCTCCGACACCAAGTTAAAACCAATGTTCGGAGTCTTTGTTTTGATTGTAGGAGCAGCAATACTTTTAGCGCAGTTACTTTCGTAAGGTACGGACTTACCTCCCAGGTAAGCCCGTATTGGGCAGTCTTAGCGTTTCTTGAATGGCGACTTGCGGGACGCTGGTTTTCCGTTTGCGGGCTTGCCAGTGCTTGGCTTGCCTGAGCTGGATTTAGCAGATGACGACTTTGAAAACGGCGTCTTGCCTGAAGGTTTTCCTTGAGCGGATTTCGCCGCGAAAGGTTTACCTGTGGATGATTTTCCAGTCGCCGGTTTTCCCGTCATTGATTTTTTATCACCAGATTTATGGCTGGCTTTTTTAGGCGCCGAGCCTGGTTTTCCTTGAGCGCGGGGATGTGTGTTATATTTTGAGCGATCGTAATTGTCGGATTTGCGTCCCTCAAGCTTGCTGATCAACGGCTCATCGCGCTCGGTGACCAAGTTGATGACGGTTCCTTCGCGGCCAGCGCGGGCTGTGCGGCCTGCGCGGTGAAGATAGTTATCCATTTGTTTTGGTAAGTGGTAATTGATCACGCGATCAACGTTTTCAATATCCAAACCGCGTCCTGCCAGGTCCGTGGCAACCAAGAATTTGATTTCGCCTGCGGTAAATTTTTTTAAATTAGAACGACGATCGTTCTTTTCCATTTCGCCACGATACAAAGCCACGGCATGTCCCTTGGCTTCCATTTCCTGCGCCAGCTTGTCGCATTGTTCGCGGGTGTTGGCGAATAGGATTGTGCCGCCTTCGACTTTTTGTTTTAGCAAGCGATCCAATTGCTCCCAACGATTGCCGTCTTTCACAATCAGATTTTTGGTCGTCAAAGTTTTAACGACCTTGCCACTGCCAGAGCTTTTGACAACTTCAGCACTGGAGAAAATCTCCTCCATCAAATCCTGTACTGTTGGAGACATGGTTGCAGAAAACATAGCCGTTTGCACATCCTGAGGACACGCATAGTAGGCTTTGTTCGACATATCCAGGAAGCCCTGATCCATCATCTGGTCAGCTTCGTCAAAAACCAACATACAAACGTCAGTCAAATTGATCTGATCCAGATCCATCAGCTGTGAAAGGCGTCCCGGTGTTGCCAACAGGATTTCAAACACACCGGAAACATTTCGTTTGGCCTGTTCCATTGCCATTCCACCCAGAGCGGGACGGACACGCAAACGAGTGTCATGGGTCAAAGTTTTAAAGACTTTTGAAACTTGTTCTCCCAGTTCGCGGGTAGGAACTAAAACCACCGCGCGTGGGGAGGACTCCGCCGTCACCGGGTGGCCTTCCTCTTCAAGTTTTTTAAGAAGGTGCAGCATTGGCAATGCATAGGCCAATGTTTTACCGCTTCCAGTTTCAGAAATTCCCACCACCGATTGGCCGCCCATCAATAGCGGAATAGTGTTGCGCTGAATTTCTGTGGGTTTGGTAATACGTTTCTCGGTAAGGGTTCTGGTTAAAGAGGGGATCAAGCCAAAGTCTGCAAAATTATTCATGGGGGCATTCTATCATACTCTGTGGTGAGGCCAATCTGAATTGTGCCGGCTTATGTTATCTTGTCTTCTGACGCGCATTTGCTACCAAAAGTAAGTCCGTACCCTTAGAATTTGGGCATATTTTACAGTGAGGAATTGATGGCTATAGAGGTGAAGCATTTCTTTGATCCGGCGACGTCGACGATTACCTATGTCGTGCATGACCCCAAAAGCCGGGACGCCGTGGTGATTGATCCCGTTTGGGACTACGATCCAGCTGCTTCAAAGTTGTCCAATAAGTCATCAGAAGCGGTATTGGCCTATATCAAGGAACAAAATCTTGCCCCGCGCATGATCCTTGAAACCCACGTTCATGCCGATCACGTGACGGGGGCGCAGTTTTTTAAAGAGCGTTTTCCTGAGGCTCCATTGTGTATTGGCGAGCGTATCACGACAGTGCAAAAGATTTGGCGCGATATGTATGATCTGGATGCAAAAACCGACATCCAGGGAAAAGTTTTTGATCGCCTGTTAAAAGAACATGAAGTCGTGCAGGCCGGAACTTTGCAGTTTAAGGTGTTCTTTACCCCGGGACACACGCCTGCGTGTTCGTCTTACCTGTTTGAAGATGCTCTGTTCACTGGCGACGCACTATTTATGCCGGATTCAGGAACAGGCCGTTGTGATTTCCCAGGTGGATCGGCCAAGGATCTGTATAACTCAATCACCACGAAAATCTATTCTTTGCCAGAGACCACGCGCATCTTTGTTTGCCATGACTATCAGCCCGGCGGGCGCGAGTTCATGTGTCAAACATCTGTGGGCGATGAAAAGAAGTCAAATATTCAACTCAATGGCACGACGTCGGAAGAACAGTATATCGAGTTCCGCACTAAACGTGATGCAACTCTGGCGACACCGAAATTGTTGCTGCCAAGTTTGCAGATCAATATACGCGCGGGTCGTTTGCCTGAGGCTGATTCGCAAGGCAAAAGATTTTTAAAGATTCCAGTGATCGACTAGGAGAAACACATGCAGGAAAGTATTGTGATGGCATTGGTTGGAGGCGTGATTATCGGAGTTGCGACCTCGTTGTTGTTGGTTCTGAACGGCCGCGTGGCTGGTGTCAGCAGTATTTTGAATGGCTTGCTGGAAAGATCCCCTTACGAATCCGAATGGAAGTGGTTCTTTGTTTTTGGGATGTTCTTTGCCGGTATGGTGATGAATCAGTTTCATCCGGAATATTTTTCAGTCGACGTGAATCGCTCATCGCTGATGATCATGATTGCCGGGTTGTTGGTGGGCTTTGGCACCTTGATGGGAAGTGGCTGCACCAGTGGGCATGGTATATGTGGCGTGGCCAGACTGTCGGTGCGCTCCATCGTGGCCACGATTTGTTTTATGATTGCAGGTATGGTCATGGCGAATTTCCTGCGCCACGTTGTGGGGTTGTAAAATGAAAAGACTGGCAGATATTCGCAACTGGTCGGCATTGTTGGTGGGAGTTCTATTTGCGGTGGGTTTGTCTATTTCAGGCATGACTCAGCCCAAGAAGATTTTGGATTTCTTAACTTTCGGAGCCGGTTGGGATCCAAGTTTGTTGTTTGTAATGATCGGTGCGGTACCTGTGTACATGATCACCTACCGTTTGGTTCGTGGTCGCAAGACACCGGTTCTTGATACTCAGTTCTATATTCCCAAGAAAACAGAAATCACCAAACCACTTATCGTGGGCAGTGTGATCTTCGGATTTGGTTGGGGACTGGGTGGTTATTGCCCGGGACCTGGCTTGGTTTCATTGGGAACTGGTTCAGTCACCGCAATTGTTTTTGTCTTCAGTATGATGTCAGGAATGTTGATTTATCGCATGTACGAAAGATGGATCGAGCTGCGCAAAAAGAATTGACCGATAATCAAATGAGAATAGGATAAAAGCTCATTCTGAAGGAGCTGTTCTATGCATAATGAAGTTTATCCTATCAATCCTTCCCTCGAAAAAAACGCGCTGATCACTCCGCAAAAATACAAAGACATGTACTCCCGGTCTGTTCAGGATCCCGAGGGATTCTGGGCGCAGGAGGCCGAGCGCCTGCACTGGTTTAAAAAATGGGACAAAGTTAAAAACACCTCTTTCAAAAAACCAGTCAGTATCAAATGGTTTGAAGGTGGAAAGCTGAATGTGGCCTATAACTGCATTGACCGTCATTTGGCGACCAAGGCAGAAAAGGTTGCATTGATCTGGGAAGCTGATGATATCAACACAGCTTCAAAAAAAATCACTTACAAAGAGCTTCATCAGGAAGTCTGCCGCTTTTCCAACGTTCTTAAAAAAATGGGTGTGAAAAAAGGCGATGTCGTGACCATCTATATGCCGATGATATTGGAGTCCGTGTATGCAATGCTGGCCTGTGCACGCATTGGTGCCGTTCACTCGGTGATCTTTGGGGGCTTTGCGCCGGATTCCATCAGCGACCGCGTGCTGGATGGAAAATCAAAGTTCATTATCACTGCGGATTCCGGTTTCCGGGGTGGCAAAACAATTCCTTTGAAAGACAATGTCGACAAGGCTGTTAGCAAGGCAGGAATTGTTGAAAAAGTTCTGGTCGTAAAATACTCCAAAACAGATGTGCAGATGAAAGAGGGCTTGGACGTCTGGTACCACGATATGGTTCAGGGTGTGAGCGATCAATGTGAAGCCGAGCCCATGGATGCCGAAGATCCATTGTTCATTCTTTATACTTCCGGCTCCACTGGAAAGCCTAAAGGAGTTCTGCACACCACAGGGGGATATCTTTTGTGGGTAAGTGTCACTCACCAATACGTCTTTGATTGTCAGGATAAGGATATTTACTGGTGCTCTGCCGATGTCGGTTGGGTGACGGGGCACAGTTACATCGTCTACGGACCCCTGGCAAACTGTGCGACGACTTTGTTTTTTGAAGGCATTCCGAATTACCCGACACCGTCACGTTTTTGGCAGATCGTTGAAAAGCACAAAGTGAATTTGTTCTACACGTCACCGACAGCTTTGCGCTCGTTGATGCGTGAAGGGGAAAAATGGGTGAAGGGCTGTGATCGTTCTTCGTTAAGGATTTTGGGAACAGTGGGGGAGCCGATCAATCCGGAAGCCTGGGTCTGGTATTACGAAGTGGTTGGCGACAGTCGCTGTCCGATCATGGATACGTGGTGGCAGACTGAAACTGGTGGTTTCATGATCACACCGATGCCTGGTGCCACTCCATTGAAGCCGGGTTCTGCGACGTTGCCTTTCTTTGGTGTGCAGCCTCATTTGCTGACACCAGAAGGTGGAAAAATTGACGGTGCTGGTGAAGGAGTGTTGGCAATCGCCGATTCCTGGCCGGGACAGATGCGCACGGTCTTTGGTGATCACAAGCGCTTCGAAGAAACTTATTTCTCCACATATCCTGGTTACTATTTCACCGGTGACGGATGTCGTCGCGATGAGGATGGCTATTATTGGATCACGGGGCGTGTGGATGACGTGATCAATGTATCGGGTCATCGTTTGGGTACGGCTGAAATTGAGTCTGCTTTGGTGGCAAATCACAATGTGGCAGAAGCTGCAGTCGTGGGGTACCCGCACGATATTAAAGGTCAGGGGATTTACGCTTACGTGACCCTGAAGACCGGAATCACGGCGACTGAGGAACTTCAAAAAGAGCTGATCCAGACAGTTCGTAAAGAAATCGGACCGATTGCGACCCCGGATTTGATTCAGTGGGCGCCTCGTTTGCCGAAGACCCGCTCTGGAAAAATTATGCGTCGTATTTTGCGAAAAATTGCCGAAAATCAACCAGATCAACTAGGCGACATTACGACGCTTTCTGAGCCGGGCGTGGTTCAGGAGCTTGTAGACAACCGCATGAACAAGTGATAGGTTTCCGGGCATGACTACACGCATGATTGTACTAGTAATGATGGTTTTGGGCGCGGCATTTTCTCGTATTATTCCGCATCCTTGGAATTTCACAGCTATCGGTGCTATGGCGCTTTTTGGTGGCGCTTATTTCAACGATAAAAAGTTGTCGATGCTGGTGCCGATGGTGGCTTTGGCACTGAGTGATTTGCTGTTGGGTGGTTTTCACTCAACGACATTCTTTGTCTACGCGGGTTTTGCGTTGATCGTGATGATGGGCTGGTTCCTGACTGAGAAAAAATCAGTGGCGCGCATCGGTGGTCTTTCATTGGCGGCAAGTTCTGTGTTCTTCCTGGTTTCAAACTTCGGTGTTTGGATCATGGACGGGATGTATGCAATGACATTCAGTGGTTTGGTTCAATGCTACGTGGCTGCGATTCCATTCTTTGGCTATCAAGTTGCTGGCGACCTATTCTTTTGCACAGTGATGTTTGGTGGTTACGAGCTTGTTAAAAAATACGCTCTTGAACCCAACGGTAAGCTTGCATAAGCGTCGTGGTTTTTAAATTTGAGTATTAGTTAAAGACTCCCGGTTGGGAGTCTTTTTGTTTGTGGCGGTTCATGAGTTCTGTAAAGTTGGGTCTGCATAGACCAATTTTAAATGGCAAAGTTAATTTTCCTCTGTGTCTGGCGCCGATGGTGGGGCTGACTCACGTGGCGTTGCGCGAAGTGATGCGCGAATATTTGCCCGAGAATGCCTACACAATCTGGCCGACGGAGATGCTGAACTCACGCCGTATTCCTGGCGAAAATCTGGAAACCACACCCGAAACCATGCGTGCGGCCCATGAGCCGGGCTTGGTGCCACAGATTCTTGGCAATGAAGAGGACGCTATCGCAGAAAGCGTAAAGCGACTTGTTGAATGGGGAGCCGAGGCAATTGATATCAACATGGGCTGCCCCGTACAGAAAGCCCTTAAGCACAACTATGGTGTCGCATTGATGGGGGACCCGGGTTATGCCGCCGAAGTAGTGCGCATGACTGTTAAAAACTCCGCCGTTCCGGTCAGTGTTAAGTTACGTGCGGTAGGTTCCACTAAAGAATTGGATGAGCTTTTGGCCTTTGTCGGTGGATTGCGCAACTCAGGGGCTGCCTGGGTTTGCTTGCATCCAAGAACGGCTGCGCAAAAGCGTCGCGGTTGGGCTGACTGGGAGCAAATCAAACTACTTCATGCGGCCGTGGATTTTCCTGTGATTGGAAATGGCGATGTGCAAACGGTTGAAGATGCCGTCTTGATGTTGAAAGAAACAGGTTGTGACATGGCGATGGCGGGACGTGGTCTTGCGGCTCGTCCGTGGATGCTATGGCAACTGGGCGAGGAGCTGGGCTTTGCTCCTCCTTCCGGCAAAGAGGGGCTGAAGGCTCCTCGCACTTCCGAAGAGGAAGGTGCTGAATACGGTCGCGTGCTTTTGAAACTTATCGAACGCTGCCGTCACTATTTTGGCGAGGACCTGGCCATGAGAAAAGTGCGTTTCTATGTGCGCACCACCAGCGTGTGGTTGGCATTTGGTAACGCCTTAACCGGTGTGTGTGCCAAAGCCCGCAATGTGGATGAGATGCTTGAAGGTGTTGCAAAATTTTTTGCGGTTCCCCACGAAATGTCCCTGCGCACAGAGCTTCGTCAGTAGATATCTATTTTTTAAAGACCCAATAAGGGCTTTTTGCTTTTACAATTTTCAGATTATATTTCTGCGCAACAAAGGCCATGGTCTTTTCAGAAAAGAAAGAGACATGAGTCAGGTCGCGGCGATAATGCCAATCATGGAAATGCGCTTCGCCTTTGTGGGCAGAGGTCATCACTGCCAAAATTCCGCCGGGTTTTAGCATGCGCAGTTGCTGTTCGATATCTATTTTGGGAGTGTGCAGATGTTCCCAAACTTCGGTGCTGGTCACTACGAAATAGGACTTTCTTAAAGCATCCTGATCGGGTTGATAATACAGGTCATAATTTGTGACCTGGAAATCCTTCGCCACAAAGCAGGCACCCAGAAATGCGGTAGGTCCACAACCATAATCCAAAAGGTGAATCTCTTTATTGGTTTTTCCGGATTTGCTGGCGAATTCTTCGACGTCCTTCATAAGAGGCGTCAAAAACGCGCGATAACCGGCCTGATCCTCGTTTTGGTGAAAATCGTAGCGCGCTTTTTCTTCAACTGCCGTCATGCGCTCTTCAGGTGCCATAAAGATCAAATCACAGCTTTCGCAGTGATAATAACTTCGCTCAGGTTTTTTCACGACCTTGAAGCGGGCTGAATTGGGATTGTCGCAGAGTAGGCACTTCATATTACCCAAGACCTTTACCCGTATTCGTTTTTATGTCAAAATAATTAGACAGAGGTGCTGCATGGCTAAAGTTATAATGTACAAGAAAAATCCGTGTCCGTACTGTGATCGTGCAATCACTTTCATGAACAACAAAGGTATGAAGTACGAGGTCATTGATTTGACCGACAAACCTGAGGAAATTGATCGTATCAAGAATGAAACGGGCTGGAGAACAGTGCCAATCATCCTGATCAACGGAAAGTTGATCGGCGGTTATACGGATCTAAAAGCTCTGGATGAAGAGGGAAAACTGGATCAACTCCTAAAGGAGTAGTTTGATCGACATGATGACAGAAACTGCAATTAACAGGGGCTTGATTAAACGAGTCCCTTTTTTTATGACCAGATGAGAGCCAATTCTGGCTCCGATAAATTGTCCCAATCCCATAGTTAATCCCACCGACCAGACAATTTTCCCGCCGACTAAAAAAACAAACAACGCCGTGATGTTAGAGACGAAATTCAAAACTTTGCTGTGGGCTGTGGCTTTGGACAAATTAAATCCCAAAAGGCTTACAAAAGCCAAGGCCCAGAATGATCCCGTGCCCGGGCCAAAAAATCCGTCATAGAATCCAATCAATGTTCCCATGGCGATTGAAAAAGCAGCGTAGGGGAGTCGCTGATGTTGATCGACATCACCCAGGCGCGGTGAAAGACTAAAGTAAACCGCAAAGCCCATCAACATGAACGGAATGGCTTTTCCTAAAAATGATCCATCAATGTTTTGAATCAAAAAAGTACCCAGGGCGCTACCCAGGAATGTAAATAGAATCAGCGCTTTCATTTTTCTGATATCAAAAGTTTTTCGTCGGAAGTGATAGAATGCCGCAGAAAAACTGCCAAAGGTGCTTTGCAGTTTATTGGTGCCCAAAGCCATCGCCGGAGGAAGACCTGCACTGAGTAAAGCTGGCACCGTAATCAAACCGCCACCACCTGCAATCGAATCAACCGTGCCGGCAATAACTCCGACTGCGAACAAAATGAAATAGGTATGTGGGGCAAGATCCATCATCGAATCTGACGTTATCTGAATCTCGTCCCCCAGGAAAGTTTATTGTGAAAAGCAAGTGTCTCATTTTCATACGTCGTACCTCCCAAACACGAGTATGAACTCGCAGTTTAGGGGCGCGAAGTGCTGTTAAGGTGTATTAACACCAAATCGAACAAGTAAGGGGTGGTCTGGTTTCGTAAAGCAACATTTTTTATATGAGAAGCTCTATATTTCAGCTCGCGAATTGCCGATCAGTACTGTAGTCAAAAACTGAACAAGGAATCTGGATTGCAAGTGCGTGTTTACATAATGTTATTCCTACTTCTGTTCACATCACAATCGTGGGCTCAATCCACTGTTGGTGTGCTCTCCGCGTGCATGCGGGAAAATTGTTCCCCACAGTCATCGAATAGTATTCTTAGTCAATTTGCAAATCAGTGTGCGATCGAAAGCAAAGCTTTAAAGTGCGACGAGCTTGTCAAAGAAGACAGCAAACTTGCGGGATTGATTCGTAAGTGTGAAGTTGCGGATCTATGTGCGCAGGCCGAGGGCGGTACCGCCTTCGAAGAGACGAAGGCATGCCTTCGCGGTTATACGAACTCATTGATTGATACGGGTGTTGCCATCAAAGACATGTTCGTCGGTGTCGGCAGTCAGATTGATGCCGCTTGGGAAAAAGTTAAAGCCGACGAAAAACTTCGCTCCGAATTTATATCGCAATGTAATCAGTCTCTTGCTTGCAAAAAAGACCTGGTGAAAGAAGATCCCCGTTACGCATCAATGCCTGATGAGGACTTGGAGAAGATTTCCGCGACGGCACTTTTCGTGCAAGTTCAGGATCGCAAAGCCTATTTGCAAAGTATTAGCAGAAGTGTTCCAAATACCAAACCGCCGGAAGCCCATTCCAAAGATTCTGAAATCAGCGCTGAACAAAAAGCCAAGCTTTTAGATCTGGCTGCGGTGATCAAGGCAAAGCTTAAAAAGGAATACCACAAATTCAATTGCTATAAGCCTGAAGCTCAAGCCGAAATGGCCTGCTATGCGGTAGGGCAGGTTGTGGATCCATTGCTGCTTGCCGGTGCGGCCTTTAAGGGTGCTCGCGTGCTGAACGCCATGGGGAAGGCGAATTCTGAGGGCTCAACGGTTTTCCTATTGTTGGAGAGGTTAGAAAAAGCTGCGGTTGTGACCCGTAATGGTTTTATAACCAAATATGTGGACTATAATCCAACCACGGTTGCGCAAAATGAAAAGTTCATCGCTCTGGCTGAAAAAGGCAAAGATGCCAAGGCCTACTTCGTGAATATCGAAAACAGTCAGATGAAGTATCTGAATGACACTCTCAAGAATAAAAATCTGGTGACCAGTTTAACGAATTACCACAAGGAGCTGGTGCTGGATCGCATGAAGGAACTACAAAAAGAGTTTCCGGATTTGAAAATCTCTGAATACTCAGACTTTAAGTCCTTGCGTTTTGCCTTTGAAGGAAAGATGCCGGCGGATCTGGAGAAAAGAATTCAGGCGATCTTCAAGGACTCCAATGATGAGTTTGTGAATTACCTCACTGAAAACAAATTGCTGCGTAAAACCGATTCGCCAGAAACCTACTTCCGTGCCGGAGTGGGGGACACCGCAGATGAAGCGGGCATTGCCTCCCGCTGGGCTCGCAAAGGTGAGCCAGGTGAACTGGCCACTTACAGCAGCTCTTCTTTGAAGTCCGAGTTGTCAGCAAAAATCAGTTCAGTTGAAAAGGATCGCGTTTCACTGCGAAACCAATTGAAAGATTCTAAGATGCTGGACGGAGAAACGTTCCAGCCCGAGGTTTTTGACATTGTCCGGAAGAATCAAGGTGATTCTGAGAAAATCAATTCGGCTTTAATGACACGCTACCGTGTGCGAAATCTGAGTGAGCAAACCCTGACTGAGTTGCAGCGCTACGTGAAAACCAGTGATGAGTTTTCTCCCGGCTTGATGGTGGCCAAAAGGGAAAATGCAAATTTAAACGATGCCGTTCAGGGCGGTTTCACAATGGACTTTGTGGGTCTGGGTGCCTCAAATATGAAAGGCACGGCGGAGGCTTTGTCGAAATCCAAGGATCTTGACGGTGTTTTGCATGAAGCGCGTTCGGCAGAGAAGGCCGTGACTGAAGCCGTCAATAAGCAGAAGCAATTCTTCACGAAAGTCGTGACCGAGAGTGTGGAGAAGGGAAAACTGAAGTCCATCTGTTCCGGCGATGACTGTGTGGCTGTGGCGACGGCTCCTTTGTCAGAGCAGGAAAAGCTAAAAGTGCTGAATCGGGTGGCCGACAGCAAATATGCGGCAAAAATGCGTTTTGCTTTCGTGAACGATGGTGTGAAGTCTTCGGAAGTCAGAAACACCCTCAGTACTCACGGTGAGTCCATTGAAAAGCTTCTACGTAAGAACCTGAGTGCGTCGATGAAAGCCAATAAGTTGGAAGGTCTCACTTTTGGTGTGGATATGCGTACGACCTCACTTAATGAGGGCTCCGTAAAGCTTTTGATGGGACAAAGCCAGGACGTCTATTTGACAAAATCCGAGCAGGCTCGCATCAAAGAAATCTTTAAGCAGACGGTTCAGGAATTCAATAGAACTGTTTATAAAAAGTCATTTCCGCCTCGTTATGAGGCCGTTCCTTAATTCTTCAACAATTGTTTTATACGCTTAACATGTGGTTGCAATCAGGGAGAGAAGTTTGACTTCTCCTCTGATTCCGGAGCTAATTGTATTTTGAGAAAGAGGACACCATGCCTTTTTATAGAAAGTGTATAATTCTAATATCCGCAACAACCTGGGCGGTGTTGGCACAGGCGCAGCAATCCCTGAGTTTTTCGCAGGCGCTGGATATGGTTAAAAAGAACAATTCCGATCTGCAGTATTCAGAGGAAATATTTAAGGCCAGCGAATACAATATTCGCAGCAATCAAAGTGGATACTATCCACAGCTTTCAGCGGGACTGGGCTACGCGCAGTCAGGTGCTTCAGATGATACCTCCTCCACGAGTTCTGGCGGGGCTTATTCGGCAACAGTCAGTGCCTCGCAAAATCTGTTTCGCGGTTTCTTGGATTCAGCCAAAGTCGATCAGGCTCGCGGACAATCGCGCGTGGCAGTGGCTTCCTTGCGCACCACGCGCTCCCAAGTGAGTTATGATTTGAAGTCCGCCTATGCGTCGGCAATTTATGCACGGGATTCCATAAAAATCTCTGAGGACATTGTGAAACGTCGTAGCGACAACTTGCGTATTGTGCAGCTGCGCTTTGAAAGTGGCCGCGAAAACAAAGGCTCTTTGCTTTTGTCACAGGCAAACTTCAAGCAAGCGCAATTGGACAGTCAGAAAGCCAATAATGCCCAGGAGACCAGCCAGGCGGATCTAAAGAAGGTCATTGGCCTTGATACAGAGGAAACCGTCACCATTGGCGAGGATATCCCGCTGCGTGAACCGACTGGTAAAGAGCCGGATTTCAAATCCATTGCGACGTTAACTCCGGATCGCCAGACCTATGAGGCACAAGTCGACGTCAGCGAGGCTTCTTTGAAAAGTTCTCGATCAGGATTTTTCCCAAGTCTTGATTTGTCGGCGTCTATTGGTGATTACGGTCAAAGCTTTTATCCAAACACTCAGGATCGTTGGACCCTGGGGGCCACGTTCACTTTGCCGTTGTTTAATGGCGGTCGTGATTACTATGCGACAAAAAGCTCGGCCTCTCAGCTTTATGCGGCTAAAAGCAATCTTGCCGGAATTGATCGCACTCTTTTATCCACATTGAAAAAGGCCTATACGACTTACGTTGAATCGGTGTCGCAGCTTGCGGTGAATGATGCTTTTGTTCAGGCGGCAAGAACGCGTGCTGATATTGCCCGGGCCAAATACAATAACGGTCTGATGTCCTTCGAAGACTGGGATAATATTGAAACGGATCTGATCACTAAAACCAAACAGTATTTAAGCTCAAAAAGAGACCGTATCGTTGCTGAGGCAGCATGGGAAAGAGCGCAAGGCGTGGGAGCACTGCTATGAAGAACTTGTTTAAGAAAAAACTCACGTGGATCATTTTGACTGTCTTGGTGATTGGTAGCGGCAGCTATTACGTCTGGGATCAAAACCGAAAAAATGAAGTCACTTACAGCAAATTTCCGCTGACGATTGGAAACATCGAAGTCACTATCCTGGCAACGGGAACAGTGCAGCCGGAAAACAGACTGGAAATCAAAGCACCCGTAGCCGGGCGCATGGACAAGGTTCTGGTGAAGGAAGGTCAGAAGGTTTTCCGCGGGCAAGTTATCGCCATGATGAGTTCCACCGAGCGTGCGGCAATGCTGGATGCAGCCCGCGCCAAAGGGGCCGAGGAAGTGAAACGCTGGGAAGAGCTTTATCTGGCAACACCGATCATGGCGCCTATTTCTGGGACGATCATTCTTAGAAATGTCGAGCAGGGGCAGACCTTCACAACCACGGATGCGATTTTCACTATGTCCGACCGTTTAACCGTAAAAGCCCAGGTGGACGAAACCGATATATCGCAAATCAGACTAAAAGAAAAAGCTGAGATCGTATTGGATGCCTATCCCGGTGAAAAGATCCAGGCTACAGCGGATCAGATCGCATTTGATTCAAAGACCGTCAATAGCGTGACGACTTATATCGTGGATGCTTTGCCCGATGGTAAACCACCCGAGTTCATGCGCAGTGGGATGACCGCGAATGTGACGTTCTATGTGAAAAATAAAAAAGACATTCTGGTCGTCGCAAGCGAAGCCCTACGAGTGCAAAATGGTCTGACTTATTTGAATTTGCAAGGTCCTGATGGAAAACCTGTGAATCAGGAAGTAAAAGTGGGAATCACCGATGGCCGCCAGACCGAAATTCTGGAAGGTGCCAAAGAGGGCGATGTGGCCTTGGTGCAAGATGTGAAACTTTCAGATTCAAAACAGGGCGGCTCAAATCCGTTTTCACCCTTTGGCAATCGTGGGCAAAACAAAAAAAGATCCGGGCCACCTAAATAGTTGATCGAGAGAACAAGATGATTGAAATCAGCGGCATCAAAAAATCATACAAAATGGGCGACAATATTGTTGAAGCCCTGCGCGATGTCACGCTGACTATCGAAGACGGTGATTTTGTCGCGATCATGGGGCCGTCGGGTTCCGGTAAGTCCACGTTGATGCATATTCTGGGGCTTTTGGATGTGCCGACATCGGGCTCCTATAAGCTGCATGGCCGGGAGGTTTCCAAACTTTCCGAAGATGAGCTGGCGATTTTACGCCGGGATGAAATCGGATTTATCTTTCAGCAGTTCAATTTATTACCCCGTATGCCAGCGTGGCAGAATGTCTCTTTGCCACTTCTGTATTCTGAAAAGAAATTTGATCAGGACAAGGCGCAAAGCCTGCTTGAACAGGTGGGCTTGGGCACTCGCGGGGACCACAAGTCGAACGAACTCTCAGGAGGGCAGCAACAGCGTGTGGCTATCGCGCGCTCTTTGATCAACTCACCGAAAATTATTTTCGCCGATGAACCGACGGGGAATCTGGATTCCAAAAGCGAAAAAGAGATCATGGGGATCCTAAAGTCCCTCAATGCCCAAGGTATTACTATCGTGATCGTCACCCATGAGGAGGAAATCGGGGAGCAGGCCAATCGCTTGATCCGTATGCGTGACGGTGTTGTGCAAAGTGATGAGCGTAAAGTGCCGCTTGCGCAGGAGCGAAGCAGCAATCAATCAAATCAGTCTTTGGATTCAGAATTTCATTTCGGTGAAATGATCGAACACTTTCATCAGGGCTGGAAAACTCTCGCAGCCAACAAAGTCCGTTCAGGACTTTCGATGCTGGGTATATTAATTGGTGTCGCTGCCGTGGTGACGATGCTGGCCTTGGGTAAAGGGGCTCAGCAATCCATTGAAAAGCAGCTGTCCTCGATGGGTTCAAATTTATTGATTCTGCGCGCGGGGAATGTGCGTGTGGCCGGTGTCGCACAAGAGTCAGGGGTGCGAATTCGCATTTCCATGGATGATTTGGCGGCGATGAAAGCGCAGATTCCTGCAATTAAAAATGTTGTGCCCAACGTAGGTGGACGCGGGCAGGTGACCTATCTGAATAAAAACTGGAATACCTACGTCAACGGTGTAACGTCGTCCTTTGTGGAAGTCAGAAATTCAGAACCGGTGCTGGGGCGATTTTTTTCGGATGCTGAAAATCAGCGTCGCGCGACCGTCGCGGTTATTGGTCGTACCGTTTCCAGAGAACTTTTTGGCGAGCGCTCGCCCATTGGCGAAGTGATTAAAATCAACAGAATCAATTTCACCGTCATAGGCATGTTGCCAGAAAAAGGCGGGCAGGGGCCCAGCGATCAGGATGACCGTATCGTGGTTCCGGTGATGACGGCGATGTATCGTCTTTTCGGAAGAAACTACGTGGATTCGGTGGACGTTGAGGTCTCTCAAAAAGAGCTGATCGATGAAACTCAAGATTCGGTGAAAGAGGTTTTGAATTCTCGTCATCGCATACCACTTTCACAGCAAGACGATGCTTTCCAGATTTTCAATATGGCAGATCTTCAACAGGCGATCGAAAGCAGCAGCAAGACCATGTCGATGCTTTTAAGTTCGATCGCGGCTATTTCCTTGCTGGTCGGCGGTATCGGGATCATGAACATCATGCTGGTTTCAGTCACCGAAAGAACCCGCGAAATCGGTCTGCGCAAAGCCATCGGCGGCCGCAAGGTGGATATCCTAATGCAGTTCCTCGCAGAATCCGTTGTGGTCTCTGTGATTGGTGGATTGTTGGGAATCGGACTCGCATGGGGAGTGACGACAGCACTAGCCTCCGTCATGGGCTGGCCAATGACCATCTCCCTGGACGCCGTAGGCCTGTCATTTTTCTTCTCTGCTTTTATTGGTATTGTCTTCGGACTTTATCCAGCAAAAAAAGCATCAGAACTTCACCCCATCGATGCCCTTCGCTACGAATAAAAAAAGGCGCCTGCCGGTTTTTTGATACACACCGCGTATCAAAAAACCGGCAGGCACCTTTTGGAATTACGTTGTTACTTTTAAAAGTTCGGAGTGGAACTCTTGGGGTTTTTTTAGGATCTTGATTTGGTCGAAGACTTGTTTTGCTTCGCCATTTTTCAAAGACAAAGCTTTTAGCCACTGCTTGGTGCGGGACACGGCGAAGTAGTCGTTGATATAGTCGGTGCTTGCCGCAAAGAACTGGGGCAGCAATGGTTTGGTGCGCTCCCAGTTCATTTCTTCAACGGATTCTTGCTTCAGACTTTGTTTGATCTGTTTAAAGATAAACGGATTGCTCATCACTCCGCGGCCGACCATGTAGTCGTCGCAACCAGTGACTTCAACGCAGCGGTGGAAGTCGTGGACGTTCCAGATTTCACCGTTGGCGATGATTTTGATTTTGGTTTTTTCTTTGATACGCGGGATCCACTCCCAATACGCCGGTGGTTTGTAGCCATCAGTTTTGGTACGGCAGTGGATGGTCAGCCAAGTGGCGTTTGCAGCCTCAACCGCTTGCGCGATGTCGATACACTTGGTTGGATCATCAAAGCCCAAGCGAATTTTTGCAGTGACCGGAATATGAGCGGGGACGGCCTTACGAACAGTGTCGACGATGGTGTGAACACGGTCGCAGGATTTTAATAATGAAGCGCCACCATCATGACGGTTCACGGTTTTAGCCGGGCAGCCGAAATTTAAGTCAATTCCCAAAGCTCCCAGCTTTGCTGCGCGTTCCGCATTCATTGCCAAAGGCTCCGCATGCCCACCCAAAAGCTGCACGAACACCGGAGTTCCCGCACGAGTGCGGGAGCCGGTGCGAAGCTCGGGGCAGTTTTTTAAGAACACGCTCTCAGGATGCAGGCGATCAGTGACGCGCAAGAATTCCGTCACGCACTGATCCACGCCACCGATCTGGGTCAGAGTATCCCTCATCACCCAGTCGACAACACCTTCCATCGGAGCCAGGAACAACTTCATAAACTACATTCCGCCCATTTTCTTAACGATGTCGAAGTGCTTTTTATCCACCGGTTGTACCGACAGACGTGAGCCTTTTGCCAAAACCAGCATCTCTGCCAATTTCTCATTGTCGCGCAGGTCTTGCAGGCTGACCAATTCAGGGAACTTTTGCACATACTCAACCTGAGTGCAGAACCAGACAGGTTTTTCTTTGGAAGCCTTCGGCTCAAAGTATTCAGACTTTTTATCGAATTGGGCTTTGTCAGGCTCTGCGATGTGAGAAATACGCGCCAGACCCGCCACACCCGGAGGTGTTGCATTGGAGTGATAAAACAAAACCATGTCTCCGACTTGCATGTCTTTTTGCATGAAGTTGCGGGCTTGGTAATTGCGAACACCTTCCCACCAAGTGGTGGAGTCTTTTTTTAGCTGATCGATGGAGTAAACATCGGGTTCAGACTTCATCAGCCAGTATTTCATTTCTTTTCTTCCTTCACTTTGCCGGATTTAAAGAACCACACGCCAGCTTGCTTGCGGAAAGTGGAAACTTCGTGATGAACATAGTCTTCATCATCAACGGAATAGAAGGCTTTGAACTCGACCGTGCCTTTGTTAGCTTTCTCTTCAGCATTGACGATTTCAAGCTTCAGGAATTTTGCAACGTCAGCCCATTCCTGGTTGGCTTCATCATCGATGTCGCCCAAAGATTGGGGATCCGTTGTATCGCGCAAGTACTGCATTTGATTTTTCGCAAACGCCGCATAACGGGAACGCATCAAGGCCTCAGCCGTTGGCGCCGTCTCTTTGCCAGAGTGATAAATACCGCAACATTCAGAATAATTTTTTTCGCTACCGCATGGACATTTCATAGGCGGCGAACCTAACACGGCGCCCCCGCAAAAGGTACTCCGTGGGTGGGGTTGGATGCGTCATGTCGTGGCGGCGAATACTGGGCATTTGAGAGGGCAGGGCCTACAATAATTTCATAGTGAGGTGCATATGCAAAGATGGGCTCTGATTACAGGGGCAACGGCGGGTATTGGTTGGGCGACGGCGGAAGCGTTGGCTGCGCAGAATTACTCATTGATTATCACCGGTCGTCGCTTTGAGCGTTTGGCTGAACTGGAAGCCTCTTTGCTGAAAAAGTTCCCGCAAATCAAAGTCATCAAAGCTGGTTTCGACGTCTCGGATCGCTTTGAAGTGAGTGAGTTTATGAAAGCCCACGACAAGGATCTACAGCTCGTGGATGTTCTGGTGAACAACGCGGGACTGGCCAAGGGCACCGACAAAATGCAGGACGGATCTTTGGATGATTGGGAGACCATGATCGACACCAACATCAAAGGTTTGCTGTTTATCACTCGTGGAATTATCGGGCACATGGTGAAGCGCAACTCCGGTCACATCGTGAATCTGGGTTCTGTGGCGGGTCGCTGGACATATCCGGGTGGTGGAGTTTACTGCGCCACAAAATTCGCAGTGCGTGCATTGTCTGAAGGTCTGCGCATGGATTTGCTGGGTACAAAAATCCGCATTACCAATATTGAGCCCGGCATGGTGAATTCGGAATTTTCGATGGTCCGCTTTGAAGATCAGCAAAAAGCCGACAAAGTTTATGAGGGCATGACGCCATTGGATCCCAAAGATATTGCGGACACCATCGCTTGGTGCGTGGCGCGCCCCGCTCATGTGAACATACAAGAACTTGTGATTTACCCAACAGAGCAAGCCCATGTTGGAATGGTTTCCAGGAGGTCGTAAATGAGTTTCCGTACAGAGAAAGACACAATGGGTGACGTGCAGGTTCCGGCAGATAAATTCTGGGGAGCTCAAACGCAAAGATCCACTGAAAATTTTAAAATCGGTGGCGACAGATTTCCACGGGAAATGATTCGTGCCTTGGGGATCTTGAAAAAAAGCGCAGCACTGACCAATCAAAAGCTGGGCATTCTGGATGCCAAAAAAGCGGACATGATTGTGAAAGCCGCAGACGAAGTGATCTCTGGAAAACTGGATGCTCATTTTCCCTTGGTGGTGTGGCAGACGGGCTCGGGTACGCAAACCAATATGAACGCCAACGAAGTCATCGCCAATCGCGCGATGGACATGATGGGTGTCAAACTTCCCTCTAAAGAAATTCATCCCAACGATGATGTGAACAAAGGGCAGTCTTCGAATGACACTTTCCCCACGGCCATGCATATCGCCGTGAGTGAGCAGATTCATCACCGTCTGATTCCGATGATGGAAAAATTGTATTTGGCTCTTTCCGAAAAACAAAAAGAGTTTAATGACATCGTAAAAATCGGGCGCACTCACCTGATGGATGCGACACCGTTGACCCTGGGGCAGGAGTTTTCCGGCTACGCGACACAAATGAAGCACGGAGTTCATAGAATCAAGAACACCTTGCCGCATCTGCATGAGCTGGCGTTGGGTGGGACGGCCGTGGGAACTGGTTTAAACACTCATCCAAAATTTGCAGTTGAAGCGGCGGCGGAAATCGCGCGCGAAACAAAACTGCCGTTTGTGACTGCTGAAAATAAGTTTGAAGCCCTGGCCAGTCATGATGCTTTGGTGGAGGTCAGTGGGGCGCTGAATACGATTGCGGTTTCTTTGATGAAAATCGCCAACGACATTCGCCTGCTTGGATCTGGACCTCGTTGTGGCATTGGTGAAATTCACCTGCCAGAAAATGAACCAGGAAGCTCGATCATGCCCGGAAAAGTAAATCCCACACAATGTGAAGCCATGACCATGGTCTGTGCTCAAGTGATGGGGAATCATGTGGCCGTGACGGTCGGTGGGGCGACGGGACATTTCGAGTTGAATGTCTTTAAGCCGGTGATTGTGTTTAACGTGCTAAACTCAATACGTTTGATCTCAGACGCGTGTGAGTCGTTTGTTGATCACTGTGTGTCGGGAATTGAGGCAAATAAGGCGCAAATCAAAAAACATCTCGATAATTCTTTGATGTTAGTGACTGCATTGAACCCGAAGATCGGTTATGATAACGCAGCAAAAATAGCTAAGACTGCCCATAAAAACGGCACTACGCTGCGCGAAGAATCCATAAATCTTGGACTCCTCAGCGGCGAGGAATTTGATAAACTGGTCAGACCAGAGACAATGGTTGGAGTACGTACTTGATTAATGAGTTATTGCAAAAAGCGAAGTGGTTGAACAACGAGGATATTCGTCCTTACGTTTTCGTGCGTGAAGAAAACGAAATTGCTCAACCCGGTTCCTTCCATAAGTTGGACTGGTTTAAGCAAAATCCCATCTTTAAAAATCCTCTGGATATCACCGAAATTGCTTTTGCAGATCGTATTTACTCTATTGAAGAGCGGGCTTTTGGGCCGTCCAATATGGCGATGCCTCGCTGGGTTTTTTACGACTGTGCAGTGATGCCGGGTTTTGTGGCGGGCTTTGCGGCTCGTCCTAAGGCATTGTCGAAGCTGGTTCGTGAGGTTTTGGATCCAAAAAAATACCCCGCGTCACTAAGTCCGATTAAAACTTCCAAGGTTTTAAAGGAAATCGAGTCCCTGGACGAGATGGATTGGGTACCACTTTCATTGTTCATCATTATCCCCACCATGCATAAAGGGGAGTGGGTCGCCCACAATCTTTGTTCGGTTAATTCGTTATTACCGAAGGAAGAGCAGTTTTACGGCCTTGGATTCCTCTCGAAGGCCTTTGGTTTGTGGTATGCCAATGTCGAACAGTGCTCTGGAATGACTCAATGGGGCAGCCCAGCATTGAAGCTCCATTCGCATTACGGACATTTAGAGGTGATTGGGGCTTACGCTCCAGTGCATTCTCATGCTAAAACTATAACTTACCGTGTTCAGGTCAATACTCATTGTTGGGAGAAATTCTTCAACAAAGAAGACGATCTGGCTTTCTTGGAGCACTACGGGCCGACAGGCACGTTCATTGATCCCAAGGACGAGAACAGCATGTTGGATTTCCAACAGCGTATCGAGCGGGAAGAGGGTCCTTTCTTTTTAAGTGCGGGTGAAATCGCGCAAAAAAAATTAGAGGACAAGCTAATGATTTATCAATTGAAACAACAATACTAGATAGGAAGAAAAATGACGATGAACACTTTACCCCCAGTCGCTAAATCTTTTTTTGCGTTCTGTAAAAAATGTGATGCCGATAGATACCATGTAGTTTTGGCTCACACGTCTGCGACTTCGGCGAAAATTAAGTGTGAAATCTGTGGTTCTCTAAAAACTTACTCTCTTCCAAAAGCTCAGACTAAAACTGGTAAGCCATTGACGGGTGCTGCAGCTAAAAAACGTGAGCAAACTATGAACTCACGCAAATCTTCCCACAAAAATGAATACGAAATGTTGATGTCCAACGATGGTGCTTCCACGGCGACTTACAACATGAAGGGCAAGTTCGAGAAAAATACCAAGCTTTCTCACCCTAAATTCGGTTTGGGTTTCATCAAAGATGCCGCTTCAGATAAAATTGAAGTCGTATTCGAAGATGAGGTTCGTACACTTATCCACAACCGCGTATAGGCATTTGCCTACGAAATAGGCTCTGGTGGCGGTTTTCATCGTCACGCTTAGCGACAAATATTGATAAGCGTCGTACGAAAGTGCGACGCTTTTGTTTTTCCGGCGTTCCTCGAGCGCGATTCTAAGATAGACTGGATTTCATGGATTGGTTGAAGGGGTTGAACCCTGAACAGCAAAAGGCTGTTAAACATAACTTCGGTCCCTTGCTGATTCTTGCAGGGGCGGGTTCCGGCAAAACGACCGTACTGGTTTCACGCACAGGAAGAATGATTTCTGAGCGTGTGGCGCAGTCGTCTGAAATCTGCGTTTTGACCTTCACCAATAAAGCCGCACGTGAATTAAAACACCGTGTGAAAGCGAAACTGGGCGGAGCCGGTGACGGACTGTGGGCGGGAACGTTCCACTCCTTCGGTCTTCAAATTCTGCGTCGTTTTCATAAACACGCCGGTCTTTCCCCGCATTTCGGTATTGTCGACCAGACGGATTGCAATGCCGTCCTAAAAGAGCTGATCAAGAACATCGCGAACTCCGGCAAAGATAAATTCGACATCGATAAAATTCTTTCCATGATCAATGACCGTCGCACGGGTGCTGCGCACACGCACGAGGGCTTCGATGAATATCATGAGATGGTCGAAGTTCTGGCGCCAAAATTTGAAAAGCGTCTGGAGCATCTGGGTGTGGTGGACTTTGAAGGTTTGTTGATCAAGCCTTTGCAGTTGTTTAAAGCGCATCCTGAAATTCTGGAAAAAGTCCAAAGTCAGTTTTCCCAAGTAATGGTGGACGAGTTTCAGGACACCAATCGCATGCAAATGGATTTGATTCAGCAAATCGTAAAACCCCACAGCAACATCACAGTGGTGGGTGACGACGATCAGTCGATCTATGGCTGGCGTGGGGCTGAGATCAAAAATATTTTGAATTTCCCGCATGAGCACAAAAAATGCGAAGTGATCATGCTCGAGCGTAACTACCGTTCGTCTGGTGAAATTTTGGCGGTGGCTAATGCCGCAATTTCAAAAAATAAAAACCGTCACGGTAAAGTTCTAAGAGCCGAAGCGGCCAAGGATACTGGTGTCTTACCGGAAGTCTTTATCCTGGAGCGCGAAGAAGACGAGTGTGAATTCGTTGTTCAGGAAATTCAGCACTTCTTAAAAGAAGGCTACAAGCTGAAGGACTTTGCGGTTCTTTATCGTTCAAACACTCAAGGTGGCTTGATCGAGGCCTCTCTGCGTCGTGCGAATATCGCCTACAATATCTCGGGCGGGACTTCGATCTTTGATCGTAAAGAGATCAAAGACATCATGGCTTACTTAAAACAATCCTTCTCGCCGAATGAAGTTTCTCTTCGTCGTATCATCAATGTTCCATCCCGTGGAGTCGGTGACACGACCATCGAAAAACTGACCGAGTTTTCGCAAAAACGCCGCGTAAGTTTCCTGGATGCCTGCCGCCTATGGAAAGACGCCGAGATCCCGGAAAAAACCGGGGAGGCGATCGACGATCTTTTGGGATTCATCGAATATCTGCCAACGCACATCTTGGATTTCAACGTGGGCTCATCGCCTGGTGGCAAGCTGGTCGAACTGTTTGATCAGTTGGGCTACAAGGAATACGTCATGAACACCGCTGCGGACCCGGCTTCGGCCGAAAAGAAGTGGGTGGTGGTCGAAATCCTGGGTCGTATCCTGGATGCGTACTTGGGACGTCGTGCTCACGAGGTAGAATACATCAAGTCCTTTGTGGATTCGATGATGCTGCGTGAAGATCACAACGAAGAGGAAGATCAAAACAAAGTTCAACTGATGACCTTGCATGCGTCAAAAGGCCTGGAGTTCCCAGTCGTGATTTTGGCGGGGATTGAGGAAGATCTTTTGCCACATAAAAACCTGGGCTCCGACATCGATGAAGAACGTCGTTTATTCTATGTCGGTGTGACCCGGGCAAAAAATCGTCTGGTGATGTCGCGCTGTCAGCAGCGCAAAAAAAATGGCGTGGTTCGTCCGTCAGTTCCTTCCAGATTCCTGTTGGAAATCCCGACAGAACTTTACAAAGAATATCCATTGGGTGCACGCCCGGTCACGGGGCAGGAACGTGACGATCTGGTTGCAAGCTTCCTGTCAAAGCTTGATTCCAAAATTGGGAAATAAAAAAGGCACCTAAAACTCGCGGGGAGCCTCAAACGAGTGCTCTTTGCCGTCAATTGTGATCTTAAGCTTTCCGGCGTGCAGGAACATGCGGTCCGTTTTGTAGATTTCAGCGATGCGCTTATTAAATTTGGGATCGCCATAGCGGCTGTCGCCTAAAATCGCGTGTTTGGCAATCGCACTGTGTTTGCGAATCTGATGCTGGCGGCCAGTGAACAGACGCACTTCAATCAAGCTGGTATATTGGTCTGACTTGATGACTTTAAAATCAGTGCGGGCTTCTACGCGGTCTTTCGCCAGGCCTTGGGGATTCACTCGGCCCTCGGCTTTGTCTGAAATCGGCGTGTTCCAATGTTGCCACTCTTCTGAAGCAGGCATCGAACCCCGTAACAAAGCGAAGTAATACTTTTCACAGGTGCGGGCCTGAAACTGTTCGGCCAGCTGTTTTGCCATGCGAGTGTTTAAAGCTAGCAGTAAAATTCCGCTGGTCTCTTTATCCAAGCGGTGAACCGGATGAATTCCCTCAAAGCTGCCAGGAATTAGTTGTTTTTCAAGAAGGTGACAGACATCGCGAGGGTCATTATGGACGGAAACTCCGGGAGGTTTGTTGATAACCAACCATCCCTCGCCGCGGGCCATGATATCCAATGAACTCATGCTTCGCAGTCCTTTAGTATATTTTCGATTTCCGCCGGATTTAGGTTCTTCGTGCAAAGGTCGGAATTAAAAATCTTTTGTTCAAATCTGGAAATTGCAAATTTGCGAGTGGAGGCCAGGACCACCATGTTAAAGAAAAATCCGGCCCAACTCATAAACGCAAACAGGGTTCCCATAATGTAAAGACTTGTCTTAAAAGCATCGGCATCTTTTTGATGGGAGTCATCGTTCAGTGGCAGCACGCGTCCTTGGCTTTCACACCAGTACTTTTGCACGGATGAAAGATTTTTTTGCAGTTGTTGAAATGCAGCGCTTTTGACTTTTTTCTGATGAAACCAGTAATGCGCACCAGTGGTTGCCAGTGAGGGAAAAATCCCGACGATGTAACTTGCTGCCATTTCCGGAGCCATGGTTGTTCCTTTTGAAAAACCGATCATAAAGATGTCCTGATTGTACTGGTTGGTTCTGATTCTTGGCAAGATCACCCCCATAAACTCGAGACCAGGGCCTTGAGGTTTTAAAATAGTGGCAGGGGGTGAGGATGAATGCCGAAATCAAAGAATTCCTGGATTTTTTGGAAACTGAAAATGATCTCGATTATGGTGACTTCAAACGTGCTGTGGATTTGCGCCTGAATCGCCTTATGGAAAGCTTAAGGCCGCTCAGTCGCGAGCAGATGTTTCGCATGGCCAAGCTGCGCGAAGAGCTTTTATGGATGTATAACGACGATATTGACGAGATGAAGGCGCATCTTATGGAAGAAGCCGCTAGACTGGATACCCAAAGGCCCAGTTGGTCAGGCGACGCGCCCGCTCAATTGTGATGGGACTTCCCATTTAACCCGGATCAGCGTTACGCTTTAGGTATGTCAGGGGAGGGACCTATGTCCAAGAAGCAGCAAAAATCTCATGGTAAACACTCTCACGCCAGCAAATCACACGCGAGCGATTCCGACGTGGAATTTGATTCTGCGGTTGAAACTGAAATCGAAACGGCGATGAACGAAGTGGAGGAGATTTCCACGACTTCCGCTAAATCCTCCTCTGATGAAATCAATACGGAGGCGCAAAACGAAGGTGTCTCCGCACATCCTCACGCGACCGGTCCGGACAGTGGAACCTTTAATGCCGGCTCTGCGGATGATCAATTGGCTCCGGAAGAAATGGCCTACGAAGGCGGACCTGCGGGAGAGGAAGAAAAACCTCATGTGGAGTTTTACGGCTCTGAGATCATCCGTCAAAAAGCACCGAAAGTGATGGAAATTGCCGACACGGTGGTTGAGGAATGGAAAAAAGATGGCAGCTTTGACTCACTTCCAGTGGGGCATCCTTTGGCTGCCATGGCTGCAGGGCGTGCTCTGCGCAAAGCCAAGGACGTGGAAAAAAAGCTTGAGGAAAAAGGCGTCTTTGTTATGGCGAAAATGGGCATGGACTACATCAAGTCTGAAATCGAAAAACGTCGTAAACAGTAGTAGTTTTGTATGAATCGTGAAGCACGTATTTTTTCGGCTCTAACATCAGCGTTAGCACCATCGACTCTGGAAATCGAAAACGAAAGTCATATGCACTCGGGGCCTGCCAGTGAAACACACTACAAGGTCCTGATTGTGTCTGCGCTGTTCGAAGGGAAGTCCCGTATTGATAGACAGCGCCTGGTGAATGACGCTCTAAAAACCGAATTCAATCAGGGGCTTCACGCCCTGACTCAAAAAGCCCTGACTCCGGCCGAGTTTGAAGTGCAAAAAGACGCTTTGAACTTTATTTCCCCGGAGTGTCGCGGCGGATCCAAGAGACTGCCTAAATCATGAAGTTTTTGCTGGGGCTTATCTTATGTGTGGGAGTTGTTGCGGAAGCTGCCATCAAGGAAAGTAAAGTCCTGCGTGTCGGAGCGATCAACTCTCCACCCCATGTGACGGATTTACAAACGAATCCTCCTCAGGGTGCGTTTATTGAATTTTTCAGTAAAAAGATTCTGCCCGATGTCCTAAGCAAGCATCACTACAAGGTCGAATGGAATGCGTCGCCGTTGAAACGTCAGTTTCGTGACTTGGAAGTGGGGCAGTTGGATTTGCTGTTAATGGTGGTGCGCACGCCGGAGCGCGAGAAGATCTATGATTACTCGGTACAACCTCTGGTGAGAGAACAACCGGCAATGGTGGTCCGTAAAAGTCTTTTCAAAAACCATGGGGCCGTCTCAATAAAAGAGTTCTCGGGGAAAACCGTTGGTCTGGTGACTGGGGCTTTGATCCCTGATTTTTTTAAAAAGCATCGCATAGATTATATCCCGGTTGCCGGAGATGATGCTGGTGACAGAATACCAAATCTGGTTGAAACCCAACGCATAGATGGTGCCTTTATTTATTTGAAATCAATCGCTGACGGTGTCGCGCAAAAGTATAAAAACGACAATCTGAAAAGTTTGCTCATTTACGATGTGCCGGCCTATTCCATGTACATCGCTTATAGCAAAAAAGTACCTGCGAGCATTCGCAATGAGATCGATGCGCAGCTTGCTCTGCATTTAAAAGAATATAAAATTAAGTAGCTTCTCGGGGGCCTATTGAGCCGGCGGGCTACTCATCAAATTGAGCAAGCTTGGTTTTTAGATCGCCCAGGAGTTTTTTGACTTCCTGCAGCTGTTCTTGGTCAGGGGCGACCTTTTCGGCCATGGTTTCAGTTAAGACATCCCACGTATCCAGAGCTTGTTTAAGATCTGAATTGAGGTTGCCAAAGAGGCCTCTTTTGCCTGTCTCTTTAGCAGTGGAAGCAGTCGTTGCTTCTTTCTCAGTTGTGTTAGCACGCGTCGTACGTGCTGTTTCGATGTCGTTACTCATGGACCTTTTCTGTATTTTTATATTATCGGACGCGCATCCTGCGCGAAGGCGATAGTGTTATAGCTCGAACACCATTTGACAAGCATTTTCACTCTGAAATAAGTTAGCTCTTCATGAATTAACTTATAAGGTGGGTTTGATGTCTCAAGAGATTATCTACACAATGAAAGGTGTAAGTAAAGTATATCCTCCAAATCGTTTCGTTTTGAAGGACATTTACCTTTCTTACTTCTACGGAGCAAAAATCGGTGTTCTAGGTCTGAATGGTTCTGGTAAATCCACTTTGCTTAGAATTATGGCAGGCGTGGATAAGGATTTCATCGGTGAAGCCTTCCCATCCAAAACAATGAAAGTGGGCTACTTCGAGCAAGAGCCGCACTTGGATGATAATCTGACTGTGAAAGAAAACATCTTTGCGGGCATGGGCGAGTTGCCAAAAGTAATGGCAGAGTACAACGCTATCAACGACAAGTTCGCAGATCCTGATTTGGATCCGGATGAGATGAATAAACTTATCGACAAACAAGGTGCCCTTCAGGAAAAATTGGACGCTTTGGGGGCTTGGGATGTCGATCAAAAGATCGAAATCGTCATGGATGCTCTTCGTTGTCCAGATGGCGACATGGGTGTGACCAAGCTTTCCGGTGGTGAGAAACGCCGTGTGGCTTTGGCTCGTTTGATCATGTCTGAGCCGGATATCCTGCTTCTGGATGAGCCAACGAATCACTTGGATGCTGAATCCGTTGCGTGGCTTGAACAAT
Source organism: Bdellovibrio sp. GT3 (assembly GCF_037996765.1). Lineage (NCBI taxonomy): Bacteria > Pseudomonadati > Bdellovibrionota > Bdellovibrionia > Bdellovibrionales > Pseudobdellovibrionaceae > Bdellovibrio > Bdellovibrio sp. GT3. The sequence goes on from NZ_JBBNAD010000003.1 coordinate 85,964, forward strand.
ATCTTTCAAAATTCCCAGGCACAGTTATCGCCGTAACGCATGACCGTTATTTCCTTGATAACGTTGCTGGTTGGATTCTGGAATTGGATCGTGGTGAGGGGATTCCTTGGAAAGGGAACTACACTTCTTGGCTTGAACAAAAAGACAAGCGCACTGCGAATGAACAAAAGGATCAGGCTCGCAAAGCTAAAACTCTTGAAAGAGAGTTGGACTGGATTCGTCAGGGGGCTAAGGCTCGTCAGGCTAAATCCAAAGCACGTATTTCCAACTACGAAAACCTGTTGAAAGAGGCGTCTCCAGAGAAAATCCAAGAGATGTCCATCTATATCCCACCAGGGCCTCGTTTGGGTGATATCGTGGTTGAAGCCAAAGGCATCACGAAGGCTTACGATCACAAAGTTTTGTTGGATGACGTAAGCTTCACGATTCCTAAGGGTGCGATCGTGGGTGTTATCGGACCGAATGGTGTCGGTAAATCCACTTTATTCCGTATGATCACGGGTAAAGAAGCCCCGGATTCTGGATCATTCAAAGTCGGTGAGACGGTTAAGATTTCTTACGTGGATCAAACTCGTGAAACTTTGAACCCCGATAAAACCATCTTTGAAGAGCTTTCTGGTGGCGCTGATGTGATCCAATTGGGAACACGTGAAATTCCATCTCGTCAGTATGTTTCCTGGTTCAACTTCTCCGGTTCTGACCAACAAAAGAAAGTGGGTCAATTGTCGGGTGGTGAGCGCAACCGCGTGAACATGGCCAAAATCCTGAAAGAGGGCGGAAACCTTTTGCTTCTGGATGAGCCGACGAATGATTTGGACGTCAATACTATGCGTGCTCTTGAGGAAGCTCTTCTGGAGTTCGGTGGATCTGTTGTGGTGATTTCGCATGATCGCTGGTTTTTGGATCGTGTTTGTACCCACATTATGGCGTTCGAAGGGGATTCAAAAATTGAATTCTATCCTGGAAACTTCACAGAATACGAAGAAGACCGCAAAAAACGCCTTGGCGAAAACGCAGGTCCGAAACGTATCCGCTTTAAAATGGTTTAGTGCCTATTTGGCCAAAGGCAGCTTCAGGGTGACTAGTGTGCCCTGAAGTCGTGAATCGGTGGCGGACTCATTGGAAAGCACAGCAATGGTTCCGCCCAACATCTGAATGTACTCTTTCACCAGAGGCATTCCATAGCCAGTCCCTTTTTCCCCTTGAGTTCCTTCGCGGTTGGTCTGACTGCCAATATCAAATAGATTCTTTTGAATGGCTTCGGGGATCCCCACGCCATAATCCTGTATCTCGACTACAACATTTGTGCCGCTGGTGAAAGCTCGAATGTCAATGCGATCGCCCGGGTGAGAGAACTTCACCGCGTTGCTGATGATGTTTAACAGCACCACGTTTCCTAGAATGGTTTTTTCGGCATTTACCAACATTTTTTCGCGGCCGATCTCCAAAGACAGTTTGATGCCTTTGGGGCCCGCTAAAGATTCCGCGCTTTCATAAATATCACTAAGGACTTTGGCCAGAGACATCGGTTTAAGGGGCAGACGTGCCTTGCCGTCCTTCACCGACTTCAAATGTCGGACTTGAGTCAGGAGGTTGTTGATTTCCTGAACCGCGCGCTCCATCTTTTCCAGCTCCGTGGTGCTGGTGGTCTGTTCTTCCTTGGCGCGAATCAATTGCAGGGTCATGGAGGACAGGGTGTTGGCGATGTCATGTAAAAGGACTCGCAGCAGGTTTTCGACGTCGTTGTTTTTATCTCGCAGGGTTTGGGCGTAGGCCGCCTCATTGCGCAGATAAACGTGGGTGGTCAAACTGGTGTAGCCCAGGAAACCAATCAGATTGAAAATTAATTCTTCCTTAAATACCTGGGGGGAGGGGATCAGATTTGGTTCCACTCCCATGTGGTTGTTCAGGATAAAAACAACCAGAGTCGCAAAGATGATGAAATAACCCGTGATGGCACCGCGGGTACCAAACAGAATGGCCGTGGCCAAGGGAATGGTTGCCAGCCAATATACGCCGGGCGCAAAAAGCCCTCCGGTCACATAGATCAGCAGGATCATCATAAAAATCAAAGTTATCAAAAGGCTCACGGCCGCTGTGCGATACAGTTTAAAGCGATACCATAGCAAGGGCGGCCCCAGAATGATCGCGATCGACAGTGGAGTCATGATGCTGGTGTACTCGGGGGATTTAAAGGCTCCAGCGAATCTGAAGGTATAGAACACCGACATGAATGCCCCAAAGGCATACATGATCTGCATATAGAGAAGCCGCTTGCGGTGGTCTACGACCGAAAAGTTCTGGTTCATTTATGATAAACAATTCGGATTTATATAAGGATTCTAAAGCCTAGAACAAGCTTCGTAAGATTTCGTAATGTTCCTTAAGGTTCAGGAACTGCTCGGTGTTTCCACCTTGGTCGGGGTGAAGAATCAAAGCGGCCTGACGGTAGGCTTTTCTTAATTCAGTTTCAGTGAAACCTTCAGAAAGACCGTGCACCCAGCATTTAAGGAACTCATAGGACTGGCGCTGTACAGGAGAGAATGCATGGGGTTTGCGTTGTGGACGAACCGCTGGGCGAGGATATTGTCCACGGGGAGCTTGGGATTCTACTTTGTTAATTTGGCCCAAAAGGTAAGCCAGGTGAAGAGGATCAGAGTCCATGACAGAAGAGTAATTTCCCTGAGAAGCCGTCTCTTGGCCCATCTTTTCTCTTAGGATTTGTTTGAAACTCGTCTGAAAACTCATGCCTTTCTATTCGGAAAACGGGGTTTTTCGAGGAGTCCAGAGGTGGCAAGTGAACCAAAATTAGACCTTTTTCCCTCTGGAAATCCTGTTTCTCGAGGGGAAAAAGGCGGTTTCTCGGGGTTTTCCCCCTGTTTTCAGAGGTGGAAATGGCTGTTTCAGAGGGAAAAATGCGGTTTTGAGAGGGGGTGCGAAAAAAAATGAGGGGTGTGCATTTTTTTTTGGACAAACGACTGGACTTAGATAGACACTTAACTCATTCGAGAGAAACAAGACAATAATCCTAACGGAGGAATTAACAATGGCAAAAGCTACTAAAAAAGCTACTAAGAAAGCTGCTCCTAAAAAAGCTGCAGCAAAAAAAACTACTGCTAAAAAAGCAGCTCCTAAAGCAAAAGCTACTACTAAAAAAGCAGCTCCTAAAGCTAAAGCAGCAAAAGCTCCTAAAGCAGCTAAACCAAAAACTGCTCGTAAGCCAAACGCAGCTTTCATGAAAGCTTTGACTCCATCTGCAGCTCTAGCAGCAGTAGTTGGTGCTTCACCACTTCCACGCACTGAAGTTGTTAAAAAACTTTGGGCTTACATCAAGAAGAACAATCTTCAAGATTCTAAAAACAAACGTAACATCAACGCTGACGCTAAACTTAAAGAAGTTTTCGGCGGTAAAACTCAAGTTAGCATGTTTGACATGACTAAACTTGTTTCCAAACACCTTAAGTAGTCTCTAGCTACATTAAGATGGAAAAAAGCCACCTTCGGGTGGCTTTTTTTTTGCCTTCGAGTCGGGATGATTGAAAAGACCCCATCGCGGCGTTGGAGCGGGCCGTCCTCGCTCCGACGTACATTAAGTACGCCTGCGCTGCGGGCGGCCCACTCCGCCTTGCTCCTGGGGCCTTTTGAATCACCCCATAGTTGAACTTGTTCGCGTTTTCGGGCTGGTCTGCGACGCCGCCCGAAATGGCTGGCCCTCGCTTTTGGCGAGTTGGCGCCGCTTTTGGCCGCCCTTTGGGCGAGCATGGGGGAGGGGGAGGGGGAGGGCTTATGTGGTTTCTGGGTAATCCTTGGCTTGGCTCGGGGGTGGGGGTGTGTTATACCTTTTGCCTATGGGAATTAAGCCTCTTTCTCTTGAAGAGATCAAAAAAATGACGGTGGCCTGCAGGATTGCGGCTGATACTCTTACTTATCTTGAAAAGTATGTGAAAATTGGGATCTCTACTCAGGAGATTGACGAGCTTGCCTTTGATTTCATGCAAACTCGTGGGGCTAAGTCGGCTTGCTTGGGCTACCATGGGTATCCTAAGTACACGTGCACTTCTGTGAACGAAGTGGTTTGTCATGGTTTGCCGGATCCTTCGGTTATTTTGAAGGATGGCGACATTATCAATGTCGATGTGACGGCTTGGATTGATGGGTTCTTTGGGGATACTTCGCGCATGTATATGATCGGGAATGTTTCTGATCAGGCTCGCGATCTGGTGGAAACCGCGCAGATGGCTCGTGACAAGGGGATTGAGGCGATCACTCCTCGCGGTTACACGGGGGATATCGGTTTTGAAACTTACAAATATGTGACTCGCAAGGGTTATACAGTTGTTAAGGAAATCGGTGGTCACGGTGTGGGTCGTACATTCCACGATGAACCTTTTGTTCCGGCATTCGGGAAAAAGGGCAAGGGCGAGCGCCTGGTGCCATTCCATTGTATCACTGTTGAACCGATGGTGAATCAAGGGGTTGAGGATGTGGTTGAGTTCAACATCCCGGGCTCTTCGATCAAGTACTACAATACGGCTGATGGAAAACTGTCGGCCCAGTATGAGCACACAGTTCTTGTGACTGACACGGGTTACGAGATTCTGACTCTGCCTTAACAATTTAAATTTTAATTTTTAGTTTAACAAAGGACGTTTTAAAAAATGGCTACTACAACTACGAACGGAAAAGCGATGAAAAAAAACAACGCGAAAGCTGCGATGGCAGTGACTTCTAATAAGACAGCTACTTCTAAAAACAACCGTGACTTCATGGTTTGCAAAGAGGCTATGGAAAACCCAGAGGTTTTCGCTAAGCTTGCTAAATGGGGTCGTGAAGAGATCTCTATTGCTGAAACTGAAATGCCAGGTTTGATGGCGCTTCGTAAAGAGTTCGGCAAACAAAAACCATTCAAAGGTGCAAAAATCGCAGGTTGCTTGCACATGACTATCCAAACTGCAGTGTTGATTGAAACACTTGTAGAGCTTGGCGCTGAAATCCGTTGGTCTTCTTGCAACATCTTCTCTACTCAAGATCACGCGGCTGTTGCTATCGCTGCTGCGGGTATCCCGGTATTTGCTTGGAAAGGTCTGACTGAGACTGAGTTCAACTGGTGTATCGAACAAACTATCACTGGCTGGGGTAAAGATGGTTACAACTTGATCCTGGACGACGGTGGTGATTTGACGAACATGATGCATGAGCCACGCTTCGCTAAAGAATTGAAGAAAATCATCGGTATCTCTGAAGAGACAACGACAGGTGTTCACAATCTTGAAGTGATGTTGAAAGCTGGCAAATTGAAAGTTCCAGCAATCAATATCAATGACTCTGTAACTAAATCCAAATTCGACAACTTGTACGGTTGCCGCGAATCACTTGCTGACGGTATCAAACGTGCTACGGACGTTATGATCGCTGGTAAAATCTGCGTTGTTGCAGGTTACGGTGACGTAGGTAAAGGTTCTGCGCACTCTCTACGTGGTTTGGGCGCTCGCGTGCTTGTAACTGAAATCGATCCTATCTGCGCATTGCAAGCAGCTATGGAAGGTTTCGAAGTTGTGACTATGGAAGAAGCGGCTCCAATGGGCGATATCTTCGTAACTGCAACTGGTTGCTGCGATATCATCACTGAAAAGCACTTCACTAAAATGAAAAACAACGCGATCGTTTGTAACATTGGTCACTTCGATATCGAAATCGATATGGCATGGATCAACAAGAACTCAAAAGTTCGCGAAGTTAAACCACAAGTGGACATCCACACTTTGAAAAACGGCAACCAAATCATCATCCTTGCAAAAGGTCGTTTGGTGAACTTGGGCTGTGCAACAGGTCACCCAAGCTTCGTAATGTCGAATTCATTCACGAACCAAGTTTTGGCTCAAATGGAACTTTACATGAACCGCGACAAATACCAAGAGATCGCAGTTTACCGTTTGCCGAAGCACTTGGACGAAAAAGTGGCGGCTCTTCACCTTGGCAAACTAGGTGTGAAGTTGACAAAACTTTCTCAAAAACAAGCGAAGTACTTGCACATGAACCCAGCAGGTCCTTTCAAACCAGAACACTACCGTTACTAGAGGTAACAGTTCCCTTTTTGGAACGCATACCGATAATAAAAACCCCGCTGATGAGGCGGGGTTTTTTTATGGATTCTTATTCAGAACTTCACGAATCGTGGGGTAGGCGCTTAGATCACCGCTCAGGCGTTTTTTCAATGCCGCTTCCAGTTTCGGCATCTCTTTCGCAAATTCTTTTCTCATGGCAACGTACACGGGTGTTTCCATAAACGGTTCCGGAAGCATGGCGATCTTTTTCTTGGTTTCGGGATTGGCGTTCACCACCGATAGGCCCACTTCGCGGATAGAAATGCAGTATTTCACTTTCTTCTCAAGCAACATCTGAATGCAATGAAACGGATTGGTCGCCTGGATAAATTTCAGCTTGCGCTGCTTCGCCATCTGCAGAATTCGCGAATTGTTCAGTGATATGGTCCCTTTGTATTTTTTAAGGTTTTTAATATCCAGGGATTCGGACCGCAAATGAAAAACCGAGGCATAGGTCTTTGCCACGGGGAATGAGGTAATAACAACCTTTTCGACTTCGCGTGTATCACTCAAATCATCATAAGCCACAGCATCCACTCGTCCTGACAACAGGATTTCGCGAGAGCTTTGCGCCGTTCTTAGGGTTGTTTCCACTTTGTAACCTATATCATTGAATGAGCTAATGACCAGATTGTGATATTCAACCAGTGCCTGATTGCGATTATATTTAAATGGGACGCCCAAATTAATTACTTTTTGGGAGGTCTCTCCGGCTGCGGTTGCCATTGCAGTCGATAATAAAATAAAGGCATAGATCCAGTATGCGATGATGCAGTCCTCTTGGTCCGAGATGATTCGTGTGAGACTGTAGTTACAAAATTGCTTGATTCTGACAAGTTTTATCAACTTCTTAACAGAATCGTCATCTACGCATAGAGGAGCGGGCAGCTCGGCTCAATGAGACTGCCCACTTTGTTGGAAGGGTGGTTAGAGAGTGACAGGGAAGGATAAGCTTACGATATAGCTTTTGTTTCTGCCTTCGATGCCATCTAGGTTCCCAGACAGGGGACCGGCATTTTCAATTGTAGTCGAATCATAAGTTGCGTCTTGGTACTCCAGATTGATGCTGACACTTTTTACATAGATACCAGCACCAATGCGGTAGCCCTTCAGATCATTGAACTTAACATCCACTCCGCTAATTTCTTCGGGATTCAGACCGCCGGTCAGAATGTAGGTACCCCAAACCCGGATGCCATAGAGGGGAGTTTGCACACCCAGGGTCACACCGGCATCGTATGAATCGGAAGAGCCATCGCCGTTCAGGGCGGAGGAGTCATAGTTGGGTTTGGCGAAGCGGCCATCCGCCCCCAGGAAGAGGGATTCCCAGACATGAACTCCAAAGCGCAAACCCAATCCGAAACCTTTTAAGTCTTCTTTGGAATCGTTCAAAGGAGCGGGGTACGAAACGTTCACGTCGCCGGTTTGATAGGTCAACATCGGCTCGATAAACATGCCTCCAGGTTTTAAGTCACTGCTGGAGTCGGTACTGTCTTGTGCAAATACGGAAGGGGAGCATAAAACAGCGACCGCTACGATGATGAGTTTGTTTTTGAATATCATGATGTCCTCCTGATGAAGCGGTGATTAGAACTGAAAACTAGTTGGCCATGTCTTTAACTTCTTCAGTGGCTTCAGATGCGCGGTTTTTGATCTTTTTTCCTGCGCATTCCATTTTGCCATTGACCATTTCACAGGCCGTTTCTTCCACGCGGTTGGCGCTTTTTTTGACGACTTTTTTCGTGTCTTGCGTGACTTCTTTAGTGGTTTCCTTGATGTCGTCGGCAAAACTGTAAGTCGCTGCGCCTGTCAAAAATCCCGCAAATAGAAGTGATGTAACTAGTCTCATGGTTTTTCTCCTTGTGTGTTTCATGCGAAATTAGAAATGCAACCGCGGTGCCATCTGGAACGTGGATATATTCGAGTACAACCATGAGAGAAGCTTTTAATGAGGCGAAATGCCACACTTCGAGGAGAAAAGGGATGGGTAATCGCTTCTTGATGAATTCTGGGACTTGCGAATAAAATGCAGTCTTTGATAAAGGCTTTTTATATGGAAGATGAATTTAAAGTTTCTGCCGATGTCCAAGTTAGATATTTGCTCCGCCGTATTGGTGAGTTGTCTGATATTGAAACCAGCGATGCGGTGAATTTTGAACTTGCTAAAAAGATGGGCCACCAGATCAAGGGGAATGCGGATACTTTTGAATTTCCAAACCTCACGGAAATGGCGCGGGCTTTGGAGGCTAAGGCAGATCAAAGCGACGAAGCGGGAGTCCGGGATGTGGTGCGAAATCTTTTGAATTCGATGCGTGTTCACTTGAAGGAGCTTGCTCCCTAAGGAGAGACCGCCCCTCCCATAGTTTTCGGCGGAAAACTTTGAAAGGGGCGGCGGAGAACCCGTGACCGCTGAAGGATCCAGTCACGGAAACTTTAATTAATGACTTCTTTTACGTTCTGCTTGATCGCGGTTTTCGCGCAAGCTGTCTTTTGTCGATTCAGCGTATTTATCCATCAATGAAGACACTTTTTTGGAAGCATCCTCTTTGGCAAGTCCATAACGCTGTTGCACGATACCTGCGATAGCTTGGGCATCACCTTTGGTTTTTTCAAACTCATCATCAGTGATGTTGCCCCAGGTTTTGCGAAGTTCGCCTTTGATCTCGTTCCATTTTCCTTGAAGTACGTCTTTATTCATAAATACCTCCTATTCGTATTTTACCAGAACCACGGCTTTGGAAGCCTTGTTTCCCATCAATGCCTGACGTGGACCAACGTCGTTAGGGGCCGCGCCAATGTTTTCGAATGTATTCTTTGTTTTGTTGTCGTCGGAGTTCACAAGCTCCGAAAAGAAATTCGGACGCTTCGCCATGTTGTGAACATCGATGTCGGCTTCAGACTGCATGTCTTTTTTAAAGAAGTCTTTCACCGCTGACAAGCGATCGTCTGCCAGCTTCTTGTCGTTGCTTGGAACTTTTTGACCTTCAGCTGGATACTCACGATCGGCCCAGGCTAGAACCTGAATTTCCTTAATTTCACCGTGGGCATTCGCGGCTCCCGCAAGCTGGCGAAGTTTTACTTTCTCTGTTTCACTGACAGTGTTTTGCCCTTCCGGAAAATCAATCACGGTGTAATAAGCCGCGCCCATTTGCGCCGCTGCCTGTGATGTTTTGGATGGAGTTTCCTGAGTGGCCTCTTTCGTTTCGGTCGTGGCACAGCCCATTGCGAGTGCCGTTGTTGCAGCCAGTGCTGTGGTAATAAGTGTTTTTCTTTGCAACATAATGTTTCTCCTTCTGTTCCGTCCCAGAATCTTTAACGCTCTGGATAACTAAGCATTGTGCATTTCCGATGCCGCAGGACCTAAGTGCTCAGCTCAAATCTATTGAGGAAAGATTCTTAAAAAGATTACGATTGGGGCATAAAGGGACTTTGTGGTTGTAGCTAAATTCCACACTCGCTTTAATGATCACACTTTTGATGGAGGCACAGGATTATTATGAATTCTCCAAAACACATACTTTTGATTGAAGACGACTTGGATTTGGCAGAGCTTGCCATCGCCTATTTCAGACAAAAAGACATTCAAGTCCATCACTGCGCAGACCCGTTAGAGGCTTTGCAGAATGTGAAAACGCGAAAACTTGTTCCCGATGCAATTATCACGGACTTGAATCTTCCGCAGATGTCGGGATTGGATTTTATCCGCCAGATGCGCATCGAGGGACTGATGGTCCCCATTATTCTGATCACAGTTTCCAATGACGTGGATACGGCGGTGACAGCGATTGAAGCCGGCGCTTATGATTTCGTTGTTAAGCCCCTTCACTTTCCGCAGTTGCTGATTTCGGCGCAACGGGCATTTAAGTATAACCATTTGAATCGCGAAAACAAAAACCTGCGCGATGCCATTGATCAAAGTAAAGGTTTAAGTCCTCACGGTATCATCGGTAAAAGTGAAAGCATTCGCCTGATCATGGAACTTGCCAAGCGCGTGGCGAAAAGTACGGCGACCGTTTCGATCACAGGGGAGTCGGGAACCGGTAAAGAGGTTTTTGCCAAAGCCATTCATAATTGGTCAGGGCGAAGTGATAAGCCCTTTGTGGCGATCAATTGCTCCGCGATTCCTGAGAACCTGCTTGAGTCCGAACTTTTTGGTCATGCCAAAGGATCCTTTACTGGCGCCCATGACAAGAAGATTGGCTTGTTCGAGGAAGCCCATGGTGGCACCTTGTTTTTGGATGAAATCGGTGACTTAAACCTCTCACTTCAAGCAAAACTTTTACGTGTGTTGCAGGAAAAAGAGATCAAGCGTGTGGGTGAAAATCAGACGCGGCAAATTGATGTCCGTATTATCACCGCGACTCATAAGGATCTGCGCACCGAGGTTCATGAAAAACGTTTCCGTGAGGATTTGTTTTTCCGCCTGAATGTTATCCCGATCACGATTTCGCCATTAAGGGAACGTCGTGAGGATATTTTGCCTTTGGCAGAGTTCTTCCTGAAAAAATTCTCGGAACTGAACGGCTCCAAGGTCACTGGATTTACCAAGGCCGCCAAGGAGTTCCTGTTAACCCAAAATTGGCGCGGGAATGTTCGTGAACTGGAAAACACCGTCGAGCGAGCGGTCGTTTTAAGTTCGGAAGCTGAAATTGATGTTTCGTCCTTCCTGATGTTTGACGAGCCGTCGTTGTTGGCAGGGGACGGGGATTTGGATTTGGAAAATCAAAATGCGTTTGTTTTCCGATACGGGAATCAGGTGGCCCCACTGAACGAGGTGGAAAAGCAGTACATTCAATATGTTTTTGAAAAATGTGACCGGGTCAAAGATCTGACAGCCAGGACTTTGGGAATTGATCGCAAAACCCTGTACCGCAAGTTGCAGGATGAGGGTCTGTCCCTACAACACTAATTTCATCTCGATATTACTACGGTCATAGTCGGGGTGAGGACCCAAATGCGTGGTCACGAAGCCGTGTTTTTTGTAAAGCGTAATTGCCGGAGTCAGCACCGTGTTTGAAAGCAGGGTGATTTCTTCGGCTTTCTTTTTTCTGGCCCACGCGATGGCCGTTTCAATCAGGAGGTCGCCCAATCCCTGTCCCCGGTAATGCGGTGACACCGCCATTTTCGCCAGCTCATAGGACTTTTCCCCATGCGGAACCATCGCACAGGTGGCGATCGCTTTGCCCTGATCCAAAATGAAAAAAATCTCGCCACCGATATTCAAGATACTTTCCTGCGCTTGATTTAACTGAATCAGGTCCATTTTTTCGACGACAAAATGCTTCTGAATCCATTCGGTGTTCAGTTCAACAAAGGCTGTGTGGTGTTCCGGAGCATATTTAGTGACGGTAAACTTCGACATGGCTTCCTCGCTGTTGACCCAGGGATACTATCACGTTACCAGTAAATTCATTAAATAGGTTTTTTCATGAACTAGTATCAAATCTGATACTAGCTGTGGTTATTAAGCGGAAATTAAGGGTGGTTGCAGATGAATGTAAAAAAGAAGAAATTCAATTGTCCCGCCGAACTGACGGCCTCACTCATCCAGGGAAAGTGGAAGGCGATCATTCTGTATAATTTGCGCAAGACTCCGAAAAGATTTGGCGAGCTTCGCAGACTAACTCCGGGAATCACTCAAGCGACCTTAACCCGGCAACTCAAGGAATTGGAAAACTCCGGCATTGTCAGGCGCTCAGAACTGGGGCGGGATAAATTGTCTGGGGTCGAGTACGAACTAACAGTGGCGGGGCAAGAGATGAAGCCCGTGTTGTATGCGATGATCCGTTGGGGCCTGGCATATCAAAAAGACTATGTCGCCGGCCCCTTTGTGATGGTGGGACGTTAATTACTTTTTAAAACTTAAGTTATCACAGTAATGACGAAGTTCCTGGATGCTTTCGCGGATATCATCCAAAGCACGGTGGCTGTTGGTTTTTTGATAAATGTAGCGGAACTTGTTATTGATGATCACTTTCCATGACGACACGTCCACTTGGCGATAGTGCAGTCTTCCTGCCAGATCCGGCATGTACTTATTAATGAACAGACGATCCTGCATGATCGAGTTCCCTGCCATCACCGGGCGATCCTTGGGTTCTGGCCAGTGTTTTTTCACCAGGTCCACCAACATCGCTTCGGCTTGATCTTCCGGCATGCCGTTTGGAACCTTGGCAGTCAGGCCCGATTTCTTGTGGTGCTCGGTATTCCAGGCATCCATGCTATCCAGGAATTTTTGCGGCTGCTTGATTACGGTTTCAAAGACATCCAGCTCTTTAAAGTTCAGATCTGTGACGATCGCTGCGACTTCGATGATACGTTCTTTTTCAACATCAAGGCCGGTCATTTCCATGTCCAGCCAAAATAGTTTTTCCATGAGAGCCTTCTTCCTGTAGTTCAAAATTATTTTGGCGTAGCCGTGCCAGTTTGCAAAGCTGTTTTGACGGTCTCAATCAGCTTTTTCTCATTCCAGGGCTTGTCGATCAGGGCAAAGACGCCCAGGCTCTGTGCTTCCTGAATGATGTCCTTTTGGCCGTAACCGGTGTGCATGATAAACGGCGTCTGAATGCCGTTTTCGCGCATCCACTTTAAGACCTCAAGGCCGCTTTTCTTAGGCATTTTTTCATCTGACAGAACCGCATCGTAGTGTTGCGACTTCATCTTTTCGATGCCCTCAATGCCATTGGCTGCGGTGTCGATTTGCGAAGCCGAATCTTCAAGGATGGCGGTTAAAACCTCGCGAAGGTCTTCTTCGTCGTCGATGATCAGGAGCTTGCCGTTACGTGATGGGGATTGAATAATCATGTCCCCATTATGGCAAAGCGGGGCGGGGGAGTCATCGGCTGTGGAAGGGAAAATGCCAATTAAACCATGTGCGAAGGCAGAAAAACTCCGAGATTTCCTACATTTGCACAATTCTTACGCAATCCCGGCGATCCACGCGAAGCACACTGCATCAGTTTTGGGCCGACTTTAAAATATCATTAAAAATTTTAAAAATAATGTTGATCTGCGGGGACGCAATAGCTATAACAAGTCTTCCAAAACACCACTGGGGTGGTAGTTAAGTTGGTTATAACGTCCGCCTGTCACGCGGAAGGCCGCGGGTTCGAGTCCCGTCCACCCCGCCATTTTTTCTCTGAAAACATGGCAGAAATCACCGAAGCTTAGTCTTCGGTTTTTTTATGCCTAAAATCTATTCTAAAAAGCATTACCAATATGAATCTCTATTTAATGCGTATGGTTTATAGTTAGATCATGGATGTCTTAAGCAAGTCCCAGCGAAGCTACTGTATGTCGCGAATTCAGTCGCGGCATACGTCACCTGAAAGAAATGTGCGGCAAATCCTTCGTTCACTGGGGGTTCGGTATAGATTGGATTCAACGCTTCCTGGGAAACCCGATATTAAGATTGTAGGTCAGAACACAGTCATCTTTATTGATGGCTGTTTTTGGCACAAATGCCCGCGGCATTTTCACGAGCCCAAAAATAATGCCTTGTTCTGGCAAAAGAAAATCGAATCAAATGTTCTCAGGGATAAAATACGCAGAAAGCAGCTGCGGACGCTCGGGTATAAAGTCATTAGAATCTGGGAGCATGAATTGAGAGACATAACTGTCCTTTTTGATAAGATCGTACGTAGTTTGTAGTGCGGTATTGGTTTTGCTTACGTTCTAATAGTTCTATTTTAATCCACCAGATTGGCTTTCAAATGAAACGTGTCCGAATGCTGGTTTGTTAGGCATAACGGACTGCAGGATATTGTTTACTTGAATTGTCTGGGAATTAATTGGAATAATTTTATTACAAATCATGCCTGGAGCTACAGATGGCCACTAAGAAGCTTACCCCAAATGATCTAATTAACTTCAGAACAAAACACGGAATCTCTGCGCAAGAGTTTGGTGAATTGCTGTATCCTGAAATGTCTGCGAAGGCAGTGACGCAAAAAATCTCCAAATGGGAAAAAGGTGAGGGAGAGATTCCACACTATATGAATGCAACATTAAAGGGCTTGGATCTGGATTTCTCTGAAAAGAAATCCAAGAAAAAAGATTCCAAAGATGGCGATCATAATTTCAAGTTTATTGATTTGTTTGCAGGTATTGGCGGGATGAGATTGCCATTCGAAGAACTTGGTGGCGATTGTGTATTCACCAGTGAGTGGGACGCATATCCTGCGAAAGTATATGCAGACAACTATGGTGACAAGCCGGCGGGTGATATCACGAAGGTAGACGCTGCTAATATTCCAGCACATGATATATTGCTTGCGGGCTTCCCTTGTCAGCCATTCTCTATTGCCGGTGTTTCTAAGAAGAAATCACTGGGGCGTGAGCATGGTTTTAAAGATAAGACTCAGGGAACGCTGTTCTTTGATGTTGCCAGAATTATCGAGCACCACAGACCAAAGATGTTCTTGTTAGAGAACGTTAAGAATCTTCTTTCTCATGACAAAGGCAACACCTTTAAAGTCATTATTGATACTTTGACCAATGATCTTGGGTATAATGTCAGCTACCAGATTGTCGATGCAAAAGATTTTGTGCCTCAGCACCGTGAGAGAATTTATATTGTGGGAGTAGACTCGAAAGAGCGTAATTTTAAATTCCCTGATGTGATTAAGGCCAGTCATAAGCTGGGTGATATCTTGGAAAAAGACTCTTCTGTTGATCCGAAGTACACTTTGTCTGATCGTCTTTGGACAGGTCTTCAAAGGCATGCCCAGAAGCACAAGGCAAAGGGTAATGGATTTGGTTTTGGTCTTGTGAACAGATCTGGAATCGCAAGAACTCTTTCTGCCAGATACTACAAAGATGGTTCTGAGATTCTAATTGAGCAAAAGAACAAAAATCCTCGCAGGCTGACGCCACGTGAATGCGCTCGTTTGATGGGATTCCCAGAAACGTTTGAAATTACTGTTTCTGATACTCGCGCGTATAAATGCTTTGGTAACTCGGTAGTTGTGCCGGTTATTCGTCATTTGGCGGAAGAGATTGTATCTACGTTAGGTGCAATGAAGCACAAAAAGACCAAGAGTGCTAAACAGCTAACATTTAATGATGATTTAGTTGAGGCGTAATCGAATGGGAAAATTAACACAGGATATTGTTAAATTTTTGGAGGCTTATAAATCAAAGGGTCATAAAATATCCTCTGAGCAAGCAGCTTTCCAGTTGGGAGTTTATGAACTACCTCAAGAGGTAAAAAGCCTTTGTGGAGTAGATTCGATTTCCGGTGATTTGGCATTTGAGGGAAGTGTTGGAAAAGGTTCTTGGTCGCGAACTCCTTGGGTTGCAATCTATGATACTCGAGTGACTGAGCGTGCGTCCGACGGCTTCTATGTAGCGCTAATTTTTGCTGAAAGTCTCGATAGAGTATTTTTGGTTCTGACAAATACATCTAGTAGCCATATAAATTATAAACCATATAAGATCGATGCTGCAAACGTTACTGCGTTGAATTCCTTTTCGAGGGGAGCAATACCGAAAGGACTTCTAAGCCAAAGTGGACGTGGCAGCGGTCCGTCATTCGAACAGTCCACAATTCAATGGCGGGAGTACGCTGTAGGGGAAATGGAAAGCTTGGAGAAAGATCTCGGGTCGTTGGTAAGATGCTACAAACTTCTGGTTGATCAACACTTGCAAAGCCTTCCTCGAGAAAAGCCATTTAAACCGAATCCTTTTCTTCTGCGTTAAGTCTATAGCCTAGTTTTTGATGCTCGTTGTTTTAGAAATTCACTAGTATTTGTTTAGTATTTAAGCTGTCCATTGGAGGATTCTTTTGGACAGTTTAAGTAAAATTCGTAGTGTGTTTAGGGAAAACGGCTGTACAGAGTTGTATGCAAAAATTCTGGCCGAAAACGACAATGCAAAAAATCAAATTTATTTTGGTCCAAATTTCAAGGCATTGTCCGTTCTTCCAATTCTATCTGTAACCAAAGGAAAAGGTAAGAAAAGCCTATTTGGGCTATTGGATTTCTATTGGCTGGAGGGACAGAATTGTCTTCTTGGGGCCAATGGAGCGAAGTTAATTTTTTATCCTCAGTATCCTGAGGTTCGGTTTTCTGGATTTCTTCGAGGGACAGATATTAGCTATTCGCGATTGCTCGCGGAGGATACGCGCGTTCATGGACGAGTGCTATTCTTGGGAGTTGCTGGTTCGCGAGTTATTGGTCTTGTTGTGTCTGCTGGGGCTCGGGTTGCCAAAGAAGTCGCAAAAGTGGCAGAGTCAAGCGACGACGTGTTGGTGGATATTGGTGTTCTTTCAGATTCGAATTCCGCTAAGAATAAACTTTTTAAATCTCTAAAAGAAGTGAGTAAGTCGGGATGGTTGAAATCCTGCCGTAGATCCAATGATAAGATTTTACCGTGTAAAGGTGTAAATTGTGGAGGCTACACTTTGGAAGCCCTTCTGGGGATTTCAAATAATGGAAAGTCCGAACCTGACTTTATGGGTTGGGAGTTAAAGTCTGTACAAGCTAAGAGTTTTGAAAAGATGCCAGTTGGGCGCATCACCCTTTTCACGCCTGAGCCTGACGGCGGAATATATGTAGTGAAGGGTGTAAACCAGTTTGTACAGTCATATGGCTATCCCGATAAAAATGGGAAACCGAATAGAATGAACTTCAGTAGTCCTCATTATTTTGGGAAAATAAACAAAAACACCGGGTTGAAAATCGAAATTCAAGGATTCTCGAAGGGGAAAATTACGGATACTAATGGCGGAGTGTGCTTGGTGGGGAAGCGCGGTGAGATTGCTGCAAAATGGAACTTCAGTGGTCTTATGGAGCATTGGAACAAAAAGCATAATAAAGTTTGCTTTGTTCCATCTCAGAAAAAGGCATCCAATAACTGCGATCAGTTTAGATATTCCGACATGGTTTATTTAGGGGAAGGGTCTGACTTTGTTCGCTTCCTTAGTGCTCTCGAAATTGGTGCTGTTTATTATGATCCAGGTATTCACGTGGTAAACGGGGTACCTAAACGAAGAAGTCAATTTCGTGTCGATTTCAAAAAGCTATCATGCTTGTATGATCGATTTGGTTCAGAGTCTTTGATTTAGATAATGGTTGAGTGAGGTTGCCGGAAAAACAGATCCAACTTGATTTTTAACTCCGCTGTGTCAAAATTGATCAACGGAAAGACAATGAAATCACGATTCACGGAAGAATAAATTGTCTGAGCTTTGCAGCGTCTCAAGAATGGGATCAAGCAAGATGATCTAGCCAGAGAACTCGGCATATCGATCGCCACCATTCAGGTTTGGAAGAAAAAACACAACGATATGAACGTTAACGTAGCTCGACGGATTCGGGAGCTCGAGTTGGAAAATGCAAAGCTCAAACGAATCGTAGCGGATCAAGCTCTCGATATAGTTATGCTCAAGGATGTACACTCAAAAAAGTGGTAGCCAAACCTAAGCGATTGGCAGCCCAACATTTGATTGAAAGGCATGACGTCAGCGAACGCCGTGCTTCAAAGGTTTTGGGTCTCTCACTGTCAACTAAGGGATATAAATCTCATCCGCGCGATGAAGCTTGATGCGAAACGTATTGAAGATGCTGCTGCATAAGTGTAATGATGGAGGTTGA